>JBCNOX010000323.1:0-6202 GCA_039593645.1 Pseudoduganella sp. | reverse complement strand
TCGCTCGACGATGACGCGGCCACCCGGCTGCGCCGTGCACGCATGGGCTTTATCTTCCAGGCTTTCCATGTGCTGCCGCATTTGACCTTGCAGCAAAACGTGGCCCTGCCCCTGCTCCTGAACGGCTTGCCGCAAGGGCGCGAGCTTGCAATGCTTGAAGCGGTCGGCCTCGGCGGGCGCGGCCACGACTATCCCCACCAACTTTCCGGCGGTGAGATGCAACGGGTTGCAATCGCCCGTGCCCTGGTGCACCGCCCGGCCCTGGTGCTGGCCGACGAACCGACCGGCAACCTCGACCCCGACACGGCAAATTCCATACTGCAACTGTTGCACCAGGAACTCAAATCCAGCGGTGCCACGGCCATCATGGTGACGCATTCGCCTGCTGCCGCTGCGCGCGCCGACAAAGTTCTGCGCCTCACTAAAAATGGACTCAAAGTTACAACAGTCGTCAACCCTGCCACGCAATAAAACTCATTATTTTTCTCACAAATTCTTGGCTTTTTTGGTAAGCGGAGTATTATTTAATTAACTTGCTTCGTTATCAATACAACATGCAAGCCTGCTTTTTCTATCCACGTAGTTAACAACGTCAAGGAGGAGCAAATGAGCGTCAGGCAGAAGAAACTCGAACTGATCGAGGCAATGAACAGGGCGCGCGCGTTGGAGCCATCCAGCTTCGTACCAAACAAACTGCTCGACACCCTGATCGAGAAGATGCACCTGAAGAATGATGCGGAGCTCTGCAGGGTGCTGGAAGTGCAACCACCTATCATTAGCAAGATCCGTCACCGCAAGCTCGCAGTCGGGGCCACCATCCTGCTGCGCATGCATGAGAAATCCGAGCTCTCTATCCGTGAGCTCAAGGAACTATCGAATGCCTCAGTACACTGAGCTCAGTTCACGCTGAGATTGATGCCAGGCGCCGGCATCGCATTCTCCGGCGCCGTTCCAGCCTTGCTGTTACAGCCGTTCTCGTAACCGCTTCAACGCCGCCCTAAACGTCGCCGGCCTGTTGAACGCGCGTGCCAGCACCAGCGCTCCCTGAATCCCGCCCACGATTTCTTCCGCCAACGCCGTGGCCTCCCTGCCTTTGTACCCCGTGCGCACCAGCGCCGCGGCCAGCGCCGCGATCCACTCTTCGAAGTAGTCGTGCACGGCATCGGCGAAGCGGTCGCGCTCATTGCCAAGTGCAAACACGCCGACCAGGCACACGCGTTGTCCGGACAGAAAATAACGTTCCACCTCAGCAAACATGGCGTTGATGCCCTGCCCTGCGTCCGCACTCTCGCGCAACGGCTCGAAGACATGCAGGCGGAACCACTGGTCGATTTCCTGCAGCACGGCAGCGGCCATCTCGTCCTTCCCGCCCGGGAAGAAGTGATAGATGCTGCCCTTGCCCATCTTCGTCCCGTCGGTAATGCGGGACAGGCTGGCGCCTTCAAAGCCATAGGTCCGGAACACTTCCGCCACCAGGGGGATCACGTCTTCCCGTTCTGCGACAACGCGCGCCATGGTTACAGCCCCAGTTCGGTCAGGCCGGGATGGTCGTCCGGGCGCGGACCGCTGCGGTCCCAGAAGAACTTGCGCTCCTCAGGCTTGATCGGATGTTCGTTGATGCTGGCATGGCGGTGGTGCATCAAGCCGTTCTCGTCGAACTCCCAGTTCTCGTTGCCGTAGGCGCGGTACCACTGGCCCGAGTCGTCGTGATATTCGTAGGCAAAGCGCACGCCGATGCGGTTGCCGTCGTGCGCCCACAATTCCTTGATCAGGCGGTAATCGAGCTCGCGCGTCCACTTGCGCTTCAGCAGGGCGACGATGGCGGCGCGGCCCTGCACGAACTCGCTGCGGTTGCGCCACCAGCTGTCTTCCGTATAAGCGAGGGAGACTTTCTCAGGGTCGCGGGTATTCCAGCCGTTCTCCGCCAGACGGACTTTTTCGATGGCGCTTTCGCGGGTGAAGGGTGGTACAGGTGGTCGGACTGTCATGGTTTGTGCCTTTCGAATGTACCGATCGGATCACAATTGACCGATCGGTACATAGAAATATAGCACATTTTCGCTGGTCTACAACCCCAGCCATGATCATCCGCCAAAGCGCGGGCTATCCCCTTAACTGACGCAGGCTGCGTCGGACGCGACGTTGTAGTGGCGGGCGTAGCGGCCGTCCAGGTTCGCCAGCGGCATCATCACGAACAGGTCGGCGCTTTCGAAATCAGGATCCCAGGCCGGCGCGCCGCAAATCCAGGCGCCGGAGCGCAGGTAGCCTTTCAGCAGGGCGGGCACCTGGGCTGCGCGTGCAGCTTCCACCTTCTCCACCGGGAACGGCAGGTGTGGCGTGACGCGGTACTCTATAGGGGCCATATGCTTCTCGCGCAGTTGTTCGTACACGGCAACCGCATTGTGGCCGCCATCGGCCAGGCTGATGCTGGCGCAGCCGATCAGGTATTCGCACTGGTGGCGGCGCATGTACTCGGCCAGGCCGGACCACAGCAGCATGATCACGCTGCCGCCACGGTAGTCGGGGTGAATGCAGGCACGGCCCGCTTCCACGATGCGGCTGCGCAGATGCTTCAGGCGACCGAGGTCGAATTCGTTTTCGGAGTAGTGGCGACCCAGCTTGCGGGCACCGGCGGGATTCAGCAGGCGGTAGGTTCCAACAACTTTGAGGGTGGCGGTGTCGCGCACGATCAGGTGGTCGCAGGCAGAGTCGAACTCGTCGCAATCCAGGCCATCGGGCGTCGCCAGGGCGCTCAGGCCCTGGTTCTCGATGAAGACTTTGTAGCGCAGGCGTTGGACTTCGCGCACCTCTTCAGGGGTGGCTGCCATGCTCAGTGCCAGTCGCGGGATGGAAACCCGCTGTTCGGCGGTAGCAATCGTCGTAGTTTGCATGCTTCGTCCTTTCTGTAGTGACGAAGCCAGTTTGCTGATCTATTGCTGCACGAACATGACAACCATATGTCAACAATATGACATCAAGCCTTCTTCGGGCGGCCGGTCTTCAGCTGCGGCAGGGAGGCCAACACTTGCTTCAGCGTAGCCATGTCCAGGCGGCTGATCAGGGCGACGCCAATGCGCAACAGTTCGGATTTTTTGACTTCGACGCCATTTTTCAGGCAGGTCTTCTTGACCTGGCCCAGTACTGCGTATTCGGATTCCGGCATGGTGAAGCTGTCGCGCACCAGTTTATCCTTGTGCTGCTTGGCCGGCTTTTCAGCTTTTTCCGCCTTGGCAGGCTTGGCGACTGGAGCGGGCTTGGCGACTGGGGCCGGCTTGGCAACCGCCGCGCGCTTGGCAGCAGGCTTGGCGGCTGGTTTGGCGGCGGCTGGTTTGGCGGCGGCCGGCTTGGCGGCGGCTTTGACTGGTGCCGGCTTGGCTGCTGCGGCGGTCTTGGCGGCTGGGACACGCTTTGCTGCAGGTTTGGCGACTGGTTTGGCGGCGGCCTTGGCTGCCGGCTTGGCGGTTGTGGTCTTGGACTTCGTTGCGTTCATGGATACTCCATTATTGAATTATATAAACAGTATATACGATTATTACGCAACAGTGCGAACGCTGAAATCCACGCCAATCTCGTCCCAAAACTCCTGCTCCTTTTCCATCCAATAGGATAGCGTCGGGTGACTGCTGACGCAGTCGCGCTTCAATTCCAGGTCGATGCGGTTCTTCATGCGCAGCCGTACCGCACGGTCATCGACCTCGATCCGGCAATGCATGAACACGATCGCCAGCCGCAGCGCCACCACCGCCTTGGCAAAATCGCTGTCGGTCAGGTATTCGCTGACCTTGCGCAGGTTGCCCTTCTGCGCCAGCACCAGGCGCCCCATCAGCTTCTGCTCACGGGTGGTAAACCCCGGCATGTCGGCGTTCTCGATCATGTAGGCAGAGTGCTTGTGGTAGCCGGTCTGCGACACCACCAGCCCTACTTCGTGCAATTTGGCGCCCCAGGACAGGTGGCGCAGCAAGGCATCGCTGGCAGGCTTCATCTGCTGGAACAGGATGCCCGCCGATTCCGACACGCGCTCGCCGCGTTCGGATTCGATATGGAAGCGCGCCAGGAACTCGCCAACCGATTCGTCGCGCCGGTCGCGGCGGGTGGAGCGCAGGTACAAGTCCCACATTACGCCCATGCGCAGGCCCGCATCGATCGGCTCAAGCTTCTCGATGCCCAGCTCCTGTACCACGGCAATCAGGATTGCCAGGCCGCCAATCACGGTGCTGGCGCGGTCCGGCCGCAGGCCCGGCATGTCGATCTTCGACACCTGGCCGAATTCGATAAAGCGCTTGCGCACGGCATTCAGGGCTGCCAGCGTGATGCCGTCGCCCAGCTTGTTTTTTTCGATGATCTCGCCAATGGCGCGGATGGTGCCGGACGAACCGTATGCCCGCTTCCAGTATTCGGGATGGTAAGGCGGCGCGCCGTCTTCGAAATGCGAGCGCGCCGACAGCACCGCCGCCTCGAAGGAGCGCGCATCGACCCGGCCGCCAACGAAGAAGGACAGGCTTTGCTTGACGCTGCCTACGCTGAACGATTCGACGCGTTCGATATCGAGCCCACGCCCGAGAATCAGCTCCGTCGAGCCGCCGCCGATGTCCACTACCAGCCGGCTCTCGTTCGGCTGTCCCAGCGCATTGGCCACGCCCATGTAGATTAGGCGCCCCTCTTCTTCGCCGGAGATGATCTCGATCGGGTAGCCGATGGCCTGTTCCAACTGCGGCAGGAAGTCGGCCGCATTGCGCGCCTGGCGCAGGATGGCGGTGGCGACTACGCGCACGCCGTCGAACTGGTAGGCAGCCAGCGCCACGCGGAAGTTCTTCAGGCAGATCAGCGCCCTCTGCAGGGCTTCATCGGTGAGGTTGCCGGCGGCGTCCAGGCCGGCAGCGAGGCGGATCGGTTCGCGCATGCTGTTAAGCACACGGATTTTGCCTCCATCGTGCTGGCCGATGGAGAGTCGGAAACTGTTGGAACCCAGGTCCACTGCGGCGTACATCGAGGAATCCATTTATATCGTTTATAACGAAAATGGTAGCACAGTACGCTCTCAGTGTTACGCTGTCATGACAAGGCCTCCAGGGACTGGGGTTCAGGCGGCTGCGCCACCTGGTTTTCTCCGCGCAATTTCGCCGCTTGCAGGGCCTCGTCGGCGCGCTTGAACAGGCTGACCGTGCTGTCGTCGGCGCGGATGGTGGTGACGCCCATGCTGGCCGTCAGCTTGATAATCGCGCGCTCGGCCTTTACCGGAGTTGCCTCGATAGCGCGGCGGATGCGCTCCGCCACCATCATCGCGTCTTCCTGCCCGGTGCGCGGCAGCTGGATGGCGAATTCCGCGCCGCCCAGGCGGCCCATCAGGTCCGAATCGCGCAACTGCTTCTTGCAGGTCTCCACCATGGATTTCAGCGCAGCGTCACCGGCGGCGTGGCCGTAGCTGTCGTTGACGCGCTTGAACTGGTCCAGCGCCAGGATGACCAGCGCGGTGGGCTGCCCGGGACGGCGCGCCAGCGCCATCCAAGGCGCCAGCGCCTGGTAGAAGCCGCGCCGGTTCGGCACGTCGGTCAGCGCATCGGTGGTCTCCAGGCGCGCCAGGTCCATCTGCAGCTTCTCGCGCGACAGCAGCAGGTAGCCGAAGGCATTCACCAGCATCATCAGGTAGAAGCCGCCGAAGCCGAACAGCTGCATGGCATTGGCACTGATCCAGGACAGGCCGTCAGGGAAGGCCGCCGTCAGCAGGCCGCGCCCGACGATCACCAGCGTCAGCACGAACATGGCGACTACCAGGTAGCGGCGCAGCATGCTGCCATGGCGCCAGGCACGCGCCAGCGCCAGCACGCCGGACAGGAAGAAGAAGCCGACAAACAGGGAGCCGCTGGCAATGCGCACCGCCGGCGAGGTATCAAGGACGTGGAAGGCCAGCAGCGTACCGACTGCCAGCGACAGGGCCGGGAACAGGATATTGCGCCAGCGCGGGCGTCCCACGCCTTCCCACAGCGCGCCTGCATCGAGCGCGAAGCCGGCCAGCAGCACCGCATTGGCTATCGGACCGGCCAGCAGCTCCGGCACCACGCCGCGGAAATACAACAGGATCCAGCCGACCGCCTGGCATTGTTTCGCAATGGCCCAGGTGGACAGCGTCAGCGACTTCCTGTTCTCATACTCGAAGAAAAACAACGCCGCGCACAGGCTGAGATTGCCCAGTGCGAGGGCGAGA
>JBCNOX010000322.1:0-6213 GCA_039593645.1 Pseudoduganella sp. | reverse complement strand
GGTTTTCGCCAAACCCTGCCCCAAATTTCGTGGCGAGCCAGTCACTGTATGGGCTTCTTCAAAAAACGGTACACACTTTTTTCAATTAATGTGCTAATCTGCGCGCTCCATTAACCAAGGAGGTAGTAATGAAAAAAGGCGAACTGATTGCAGAATTTGCGAAGCGTACCGAAATGTCCGGCGCAGCCGCTAACGACGCAATTAACACCCTGATCGCGATCGTTACCGAGCGTCTGAAAAAGGGCGACACCGTTGGCATCACCGGTTTCGGCACCTTCTCCGTCGCCAAACGCGCTGCCCGTAAAGGCCGCAACCCAGCAACCGGCGAAGCGATCAAGATCGCTGCATCCAAGACCCCTAAGTTCTCGGCTGGCGCAACCCTGAAAGCCGCTGTGAACCCAACCAAGAAGAAGTAATTCTTCAGGCTTACCGCCAGAACGGCGGTTCAAGGCTGGCCAAAACGGCTTGTCTTGAACCGCCGTTTTTTATTGTGCGCCGCACAGCGCGCCAACGACAGAACCATCCATGCGACTGATTCTTACCTTCGCAGCGGCGCTGCTGCCGCTTTACGCCCTTGCTTTCAACCCGTCCGGCCTGCGTTTCGAACACAGCGAGTGGGAACTGGCTTGCGACAATACCGGTACCTGCCGCGCAGCCGGATATGGCGGGGACCGCAGCGACGGCCTGGCGGCCTCGATCCTGCTGACCCGGCACGCCGGCGCCGGCCGGCAAGTCAGCGGGCAAGTCATGCTCGCACACTATGATGAAAGCGAAGCGAATGCGCACCTGCCGGCAAAATTCAAGCTTGAACTTTGGATCAACGACACGGCATCCGGACCCCTTGAGTTTTCCAGGGAGACGAGGCTCGCCGAGCTGTCACCGGCGCAAGTCGCTACCCTGCTGGAAGCGCTGCCAAAACATGCCGCCGTCGAACTGCATCGCGGCGACGAGCTTTGGGGCGAGATATCGGACAACGGCGCCGCAGCTGTCCTGCTGAAGATGGATGAATACCAGGGGCGTATTGACACGCCTGGTGCCGTGGTCCGCAAAGGTTCGCGGCCTGAATCCAGCGTCCCGCCCGCAGCGGCCAGGCCGAAGTTCCTGCCCGCGCCCATCGCCGCACCAAAGCAGGCGGACGATCGGTTCATCGCCCGCCATCGCAAGGCGCTGGCAGCCGCGCTGCGCGCCAGCGTACAGGCGGACAAATGCGAAGAACTGTTTGACGATGAGAAGCTATATTCGCTGGAAGCGCGCAGGCTTTCTTCCAGCCAGATGCTGGTATCCATGCGCTGCTGGATCGCGGCTTACAACGCTGGAGCCGGCTACTGGGTGGTCAACGACAATCCGCCATTCCGGCCAGCGCTGGTGACCACTACCGGAGGCAATTACGCCAAAGGCAGAATCGGCGAAGAGCATAAGGGACGGGGTCTCGGCGACTGCCGGACGTCCAGGACCCTGGGCTGGAACGGCAAGCGATTCCAGCTCATCGCAGCATCCACGACCGGCATGTGCAGGCTGATCGCGCCGGGCGGCGCCTGGTTCCTGCCGACAGTGGTGACGCAAGAATAGCAATTGGAGCCTATACTCTAAGGCTTGGGCAGTTTTCTTTTGTATGATGGCGCTTCATAACTCCACTAAACCAAAGGTAGACACCATGAGCCTGCAAGAACAGTTCGACCAAGCGATGGCCGATTCCAAGAACCTGCCGGAACGCCCGGACAACATGACCCTGCTGAAGATCTACGCCCTGTTCAAGCAAGGCTCGGCAGGCGATGTCACCGGCGAACGCCCAGGCATGACCGATTTCGTCAACCGTGCCAAGTACGACGCGTGGGCGGCCCTGGCCGGCACCAGCCAGGACGACGCCAAACAGCAGTACATCGACCTGATCGAAAGCCTGAAGTAATCCCCCGCTTTCGGCGCCGCGCTCGTCAAGAACAGCGCGGCGCTGCACACTGCAGCATTTGCAAAATAAATAACAGTCAAATGCTGGATATCCATTCCAAGATCGCCGCAATCATCCACATCGTTCTTGGCGTTCTCTCCCTGTTCCTGCTGGCCTGCCTGGCGCTCTTCTTCCGCGCGTTGGCGCACGTCATACACGATGTCCCCGTTGTCCATGACGTAATCACTCGCATCGGCCCGATCATCCTCGGCGTGCTGGTCGCCTTCTCCCTGCTGGAAATGGTCGCTGCCGCCGCATTCCTGAATGGTTCCCGTGCTGCCCGCACGGTGCTCGTTATCTACAGCGTCGTCGCACTGTTCAACGTCCCGATCGGAACCGCGGCGGGCGGCTATTCGCTGTGGGCGCTGCTGCCCAAATGAGGGGCAAAGTTATCCCGGCTGCGGTGCCAGCCGGCAGCCAGGCCGGCAAGCGCCTGCCGGGCGCCTACTTCCAGACGCCAGGCTGGGTTAACCGTCTCATGGCCTTGCGCAACCGTGTCGTCGGCCTGACCGGCCTGAAAAACCTTGGCCACCTGGGCGCCCTTCGCACCGGGAAGTCCGCGAGTGAATATCGCGTCGGCGACCGCGTCGGCATGTTCTCCCTGCTCCACCTGTCGGAGGACGAGGTGCTCCTCGGCGACACCGACAAGCACCTGGACGTGGTGCTGTTCGTCTGCAAGGCCCCGCAAGGCGCGGTAAGCGTCAGCACGGTGCTCCATGTGCATAACTGGCTGGGACGTTTGTACATGCTGCCGGTCACGCCACTGCACAAGATCATCGTCAAGGCCATGCTGAAGAGGACAGCCTCCCTGCGCACCGTCTGATATGCTCCGAGGTGTATGGAAAGCCTCGAACGCATCAAGCAAAATTCCCGCGAAATCAATCGCCTGCTGGCGCGAATTAATGCGCTGGTTCAGGAACGCGACGCCTCGCCCGCGCTGCGTGCGGAATGGCAGGCGGCTTGCGAAGAGTTTTACGCCCGCTACGACCGGCTGTGTTTTCCCGGCGGCGCGGCGATGCTGGAGCGCGTGCGCAGCGGCTCCCCCGATGCCATTGAAGCGGCGGTACAGTTCCTGCTGGCCGACCCTTACCACTTCCGCTCAGGTTATTTGAAAGAGCGCCTGTGGCGCTGGCTCCCCCATCTGCAGCTCAGCGCCAGCGCAAGCAATCGCCTGGAACGCGCAGCCCTTGCTTATCTGGACCGCCGCATCTGCCGTGAATTCTGGGCCATGTGCAAAACCATGGCACGCATTGGCCGCGCCCCATTCTGGTCACAAGTTGCCGAGCGTGCCTTGCAGGGCGATGCCCGTGCAGCGCTGTTGCTTGCACACGGCGCCAACGTGCAAGCCGGCGTGCAGGCCCGACGCCGCTTTTACCGAGCGTGTTAGAGTTGCGCTTTTCGTATGCCAACTCCACCGCATGACTCTTGAATTCCGCCGCGCGACGACTGACGACATCCCTGCCATGAGTGCGATCCGCCTGGCCGTTCGCGAGAACGTCCTGTCCGATCCCGCCAGGATCACGCGGCAAATGTACGAGGATTATCTTGACCGGCTTGGCCGCGGCTGGGTTTGCGAACGCGATGGAACGATCATCGGCTTCTCTTACGCTGCGCGCGAGGACAACTCGATCTGGGCATTGTTCGTCGCACCGGAAAACGAGGGCCTCGGCGCCGGGCGTCGCCTGCTGGACCTCGCGGCAGGATGGCTGTTTGCCGGCGGCGCTGGAACGGTGAAGCTATCCACCGCCGCCGACACGCGTGCTGACCGTTTTTACCTGGCACAAGGCTGGCAACGGGGAGCACCGCAGGATGGGCGCAACGTTGAATACCGGCTTGAACGGGAAACGACGACAATCCGCCGCGCCGAGGAGAGCGATCTCGATGCAATGTGGGCGATCTTCCAGCCCCTGCTGGCCGGCGGCGACGCCTTTCCCTTCGGCGAAGGATTCGAGAAATCCACCTTCCGGCTGCACTGGTTCAGCAGTCACCCGTCTTACGTCGCGAGCGCTGGCGGAAAAATCCTCGGCATGTACAAGATGGGCGCCAACTATCCGGACCACGGATCCCATGTCGCCAGCGCCACTTACGCCGTAGCCGCGCAAGCACAAGGCAAAGGCATTGGACGAGCGCTGGTTGAACACAGCCTGGCACAGGCGAAGCGCAAGGGCTTCCTGGCGATGCAGTTCAATTACGTCGTCAGCACCAATAAGCCAGCCATGGCGCTGTATCGCAAGCTGGGATTCACTATCGCAGGCACCTTGCCGCAAGCCTTCCGTCATCGCGAACTTGGACTGGTGGACGCCTACGTTTTACACCGATTCCTGACGGACCGATGAACGAACCGCGCCACCGTCCTGGAACTGGTGCGCGCGGCGGTAAAGCTGAATCAAGCGGACGCGAACACCGAGCGCATCTTCTCGGCAACCTTGCCTTCGATGGCGCTCTTGAAAGCGCCCATCAGGAAGCCGAGCTTGATGTTCATATGGGCCGCGCTGTCGGCCAGGGTCAGCGTGCCTTCCACCCCGCTGCGGCCGAACTTGAGGGTATCGCCATGCCATTGGCAGGCCAGGTCGAATTCCTTCGCAATACGTTGTGCGACTTGTTCCGCTGCTGCGCGCGCTTGCGCTGGTTCCAGGTTATGCGCCTGGGTGATGTTGATGTCCGCCATGCCGTACTCTGCTAATCAAAAAGCACAAAAGGCGCTATTTTAACGCACGTACCTTTGTGCTGGATCAAAGGGTAGTGCCGCAGACAGGGTAACCATGGTCGTTCAACCGCCCTTGGGAGAGTGATCATGGATGAGAATATGTGCATGACTTTGCCTGTCAGCTTTGTGCCGACACCATCCGCCCTGTACCGCGCGCACCGCAAGTCGGCGCAACTGCTGCAGCAGCCCAGTCTGCCACGCCTGAAAGATACCGCATTGCCAACGCGTCCCGCCGCTGCACCGCCTGCCGGTGCACGCGTGCTGATCTGGAAGCAAGATCCTTCCGTCAGCGAACTTGGCCCCCGCAAGATTTTCCTGCCGGGCGTGATCCTGGAAGGACCGCGCGATGCCCGCATCACTTACGGCAAGCCGGGCATTGCACCGGTCAGCCCGAATGCCTTCGGCGACTTCATCATGGCGCCCGACACCGACCAGTTCGATGCGGTGCACACCTTTGCCGTGGTGCGCTCGACCCTGACCATGTACCAGCGCGTGCTGTCGCGCGCCGAGGAGAACGCGCCCCTGCCCTGGGCCTGGAACAGCGGCAGCAATACCGATCCGCTGGAGGTGTTCCCGCACGGCTTGCCGAACGTGATGAATGCCTACTACAGCCGCAACGACCGCGCCCTGAAGTTCGGCGACTTTGTGCCGACCGGCTCGGCCAGCCGCGTATTTACCTGCCGCTCCTTCGACATCGTGTCGCACGAAACCGGTCATGCCGTGCTGGACGGGCTGAAACCGAAATGGATCCTGAACAGCGCGCCGCCGCAAACAGGCGGCCTGCACGAATCCTTCGGCGACCTGACCGCGATCTTCCTCGCCCTGTCCCAGCTCGACCAGGTGGAAGCGGTGATCGCGCAAACCAAGGCCGACCTGCACGACAAGACCTTCCTGGCCGATATGGCGGAACAGTTCGGTCTCGCGCTCGGTCGCCCGAACGGCCTGCGCAATGCCGACAACGACCTCAAGCTGTCCGAAACCGGCAATGAGGTGCACGCGATTTCGCAGGTGTTCACCGGCGCCATCTATGACATCCTGGCCGACATCTTCGCTTTCGAACGTACGCCCGGCCTGCGCGACGATGCGGCCTGCCTGCACAGCGTGGCGGGCTACCTGTGCAGCCTGGTGCTGCGCGCGCTGGTGGCCGCGCCCGACGCCAACGCCAAGTACGCCGACGTGGTGAACCAGATGCTGCGCATTGCACACGAAGACGGCAAGCCGGTCGACTACGCCAACTTCATCCGCAACCGCTTTGCCCTGCGCGAAGTGGTGGTGTCGCCCGTGCCCCTGACCGACGACCAGCCGCAGAACCTGGAACTGCCGGCGATGGTGGAAGACGCGCCCGATGCGCGCCAGGACCGCCGCGCCTGCTGCGGTACCATGAACCATGCCGAATACTTCGACCTGGAAGGCGTGCTCGATGCCGAGCGCCAGGCACTGGCAGCCTGGTGCAAGAATTACACTACCCGTCATGGGGAGGTAGCGACCGAAAAATGAAGATCACCGCGACCGGCGGGGGCGGCTTTGCCGGCCTCAGCCAACACTTTGAAGTTGACACGAA
>JBCNOX010000321.1:0-6219 GCA_039593645.1 Pseudoduganella sp. | reverse complement strand
CGCCCCCCTTTGCGGGTACACTTGCGAAGTTTTTTAGAACCCGCGCTCTACATCCCCTGTCCGGCTGAGATTGCCTATGATCAATGTTTTCGTTTTACAAAATGGCCGGCTCAACCAGGTGCCTATTGAGACGCGCGAAGACCTTGAACAAGTGGCACCGGTCTGGGTCGACCTGACCGATCCGACAGAAGACGAGCGCGCCTGGGTCAAGTCCATCTACGGCGTGATCCTGCCAGGCGAAGACGAAGTCAAGGACATCGAAGCCTCCGCCCGTTACTACGAAGCGGAAAACGGCGACCTCCACCTGCGTACCGACTTCCTGCTGGAAGAAGATGAAGGCCCGTCGCGCGTGGTGACGGTGGCGTTCATCCTGGCCAAGAAAATGCTGTTCTCGGTGCACACCGACGACCTGCCGGTGTTCCGCCTGGTGCGCATGCGCGCCCGATCGCGCCCAGGCTCGATCGCCGACTACATGGACGTGCTGCTGGACCTGTACGCTACCGATGCCGAGTACTCGGCGGATGCGCTGGAAGGCATCTACCAGAACCTGGAAGAAGTCTCGGGCCGCGTGCTGCAGGAAGAATTCACCGACAGGGACGCGGCCGACGCCCTGAGCGCCATCGCGCACGAGGAAGACTTGAACGGCCGGATTCGCCGCAACATGATGGACACGCGCCGCGCGGTGTCGTTCCTGATGCGCGGCCGCCTGCTGAATTCCGACCAGTTCGAAGAAGCGCGCCAGATTCTGCGCGACATCGAATCGCTGGACGGCCACACCTCCTTCCTGTTCGACAAGATCAACTTCCTGATGGATGCCACCGTCGGCTTCATCAACATTAACCAGAACAAGATCATCAAGATCTTCTCGGTGGCCTCGGTCGCCTTCCTGCCGCCGACCCTGATCGCCTCGGTGTATGGCATGAACTTCGACTTCATGCCGGAACTGAAGTGGCAGATGGGCTATGGCTGGGCCTGGGGTTTGATGATCGTCAGCGCGGCCGCGCCGCTGCTGTACTTCCGCCGCCGCGGCTGGCTGCGTTGATCTAAGGCAACATATTTATTTGCCAAGCCTTATTTAATAGGTAAAATTTCGCCGCAACTGCCGGTTGCGGGAATTTTGACTATACGAAAGGGCTGAGATGACACTCCGAGTTGGCTTGCTGGTCGCTGTTGCTGCGGCATTCCTGGCCGGTTGCGCCTCCCCGCCACCGCAAGCGCCGGTCTCGCTGCGCTTTGGCATATTTGCCGAAGCGGGCATGCGCGTCGGCGTCGCGATGAGCAAGCTGCCCAAGGTTGACACCCGTTTTCCGGGCGCCGACGATTGGCCGCTGTCCCTTGCCGCCGCCTCGGTGGCCAATTCCGCGCTGACCGCCCACACCCGGACTTTGCCGGCCGATGACCTGGCACGCGTGAAAGGGGAAATCGCCGAAGCGCTGAAACTGAGGGGGCAGGTACCGGTTGTGATCGATGAGCCTATCGCATTGAACGAACTGCCCAAGGCCAGAAGCCAGGCGCGCAATGCGGCCGCCAGGGATTTCTCCTCGCTCCAGTCCAGGTACCAGCTGGACAAGCTGCTGGTGGTCGAATGGACCGAAGCCGGCATCAGCCGTCCATATTCTTCCTATGTCCCGACTGGTGAACCCAAGGGTATCGTGAGCGGCATGAGCTACATCGTCGATCTCAAAGACAACTCCTATGAATGGTATCTGCCGGTGTCGCAGCAAAAAAGCGCGCAGGGCAACTGGGACGAAGCGCCGGCGTTTCCTGGCCTGAGCAATGCCTTTTACCAGGCGGTCGAAGCGGCCCGCGACACCATTCTGCAGCCTCTGGCACGCTAAGACCATGGCCCGTCATCTCACTATTGCGCTGGCCTTGCTGCTGGCGTGCTTGCCGGCTGCGAAGGCTGCCGAAACGGCGCCGGCCGATGCCGACTGGTCGCTGAGCCTGCCGGCCAGCGAAAAAGTCGTGTTCCGCGGCCAGGTCAACTTTGACAAGGCAGGGCAGGCGCCTGGCACGATGTTGTATCCCGTGCCCGGCGTGGCGGCGTTTGTCGTTGCGATTGCCGCGCATGCAGCAGTCATCAAGGGCCGCAACCAGGAAGAGCGCAGCGAACTTGAGACAGGGGCGGACAGGGTCCTGGTGCCGTTCAGGAAAACCTTGGATGCCTTCAGCCATGACGAACTGGCCGCACGGGCCTTTCCGGCGGTGCCCTTGCTCGGCGCCGGTGCCCGGCCGCAGTCAGGCTTGCTTATTTCCAGCTCACCGGTGTTCTACATGACGCAGGACCAGAGCGCGCTGATCGTTGACAATACGGTCGCCGTGTTCCGGGCCGGCAGCGATCAGCCGGTCTACAGCAACACGGTGCGGGTGGTGTCGCGCGCGGTGGAGGTCGAGAACGAGGCCGTGTTCTGGCAACGCGATGGCGGCCAGCGGCTGCGGGAGAGCAGTGCCGCGCTGTTTCGCGAGTCCATCGAGATCGTGCGCGCACATGCGCTGGCGCCCGCCGCGACGGTGGCCGGCGCCCAGCAAACCTTCCGTTACCTGGAAGGGAAAACAGACGCCATCGAACGCGCCGAGCCGGTCAGCGAACACTGCGGCCGTGCACTGGTGCGTAACTTGCGCGGCTGGCTGATGTCGATTCCGCTCAAGCGCACGCGGCCGGCAGCGCCCGAGTGCGCGGCGCCGGCCGGGACGCCGGCGCTGTAGCGGGCCGGGATCCGGCTAGCGCAGCCGCGCGGTCAGCGCTCCGACGAATTGCGCAGGATCGTCCACGCCAAGCACCAGATGGCTGGCAGCCTTGTCGCTGCCCAGCAGCGTTGGCAGCGCGCTGCCAGGCCGCAGCGTGATTTCGACGTTCATCACGCCCTGGTGGCGGAAATAGCGCTTGCCCGGCAGGCGCCGCTCCGGATGCGGCACGCGCGCAACGGCAGCGATCGCGGCATACGGAATCACGGCATCGCAGGCCAGCGCACCGCACCGTACGTGCAGTGCGGCCACGCCCAGCGACACTGGCCGCGCCAGCGTGGCGCGGTAGTCTGCCACCAGGTAGAGCAGGCCCCATGCCGTCAGCGCCGTTGCGACCCAGGCGGCAGTCGGCGACCAGAGGAAGTGCAGCAGCAGGTGGGCAATGGGAATGTCGAATACCATCAACCAGATCCAGCTGGTTGCTGGCGTTGCCGCCGGCGCGGGCAGTATGAAAATGCTGCTCGCCTTCGTATGCCGGCGCCTTGCGCATGAACAGGCCGTAGAACCAGACGCGCGCTTCGAATTCCATCAGGCGGCCGGTAACTCCGGTGCCAAAGCGCTGCCGGATGGCGCGCGCCAGCACCTTGTCGGTATTGGCGTCTGCCTGCAATGCGCGCCGGACGCCCATTAACAGCCAGGCGGCGAGGGCCACTTCCGCAAGGGCGAAGAGTGCTGGCATCAGCAAGCGCAGGCGATCAATTTCGCGCCATGCGAACTTGTCGGCGTCGGCAATGGCAAAGCTGCCGAAGGCCAGTCCCAGCATCAGCATGCCGGCGGACTTTTTCAGCCAATCCTTCCATTCGGGCCGGAAAATCAGCAAATATGCAACAGGGAATGTAACCAAAAGGTCCAACAGCAGCGGCCACTCGGGATGTCCGAGCGGGTTGCCCGGCATGCGGTAAAGACAGAAGTGCCCAGCGAGCGCGGCGGCAAATAGCAGCGTAAACCAGTTGTTACTGCCCAGACTGCGAATCATTGATAGCCCCAATACTTGTACTTGTCAATTATAGATAGCAATTGTGCCACGTATTGACACGAAGGTATCTGCGCCACATTCTTTCGATTCACAATGTACTTTTTGATGGAGGCTGCATGACTGAGGTCGGTTTGTCTCCTTCCTCGCAAGCGATGCTGGCCTTGCGCGAGCAGGTGATCGAAGCCTGGTGCAAGGCGGCACGGGAGACCTTGCACAAGGCCGGAAACCTGCCCGAGCCGATCCTGCTGAATACTTTGCCGACCTTTTATGAACGCCTGGCGCGCTTGCTGACGCCAGAGTATTACCAGGCCGGCGGCGTCGACGTGGCGATCATCGCGCAAGAGCATGGCGGTGAACGGGCGCGCCTGAGCGGCTACGATACCACCACCCTGATCCGCGAATACCAGCTGTTTCGCCAGATCCTGTTCCGCATGCTGCACCAGGGCGGCGTGCAGCTCACGCACGAGCAGCGTGAGGCGATCGCCACGTCGATCGACAGCGCCATCCGCGAAAGCGTGACGGCCTTTGCCCTGATCCAATCGGCCTTGCGCGAGCAGTTCATTGCCGCCCTGACGCATGACTTGCGCACGCCGCTGTCCAATGTCAGCGTGGCGGCCCAGGTGATCGAGGGCAAGGCGCCCAGTGCGGACATCCGCAAGCTGGCCGAACGCATCATGGTGAATGCCCAGCGCATCGAAGCGATGACGCGCGACCTGCTCGACTGCATGGTGTTCGAAGGCGGCCAGCGCCTGCCGCTGCACCTGGAGGAATTCGACCTGGCCCTGCTGGCTTACGAAGTGGTGCAGCAAACGATCGAGCGCGGCGCTGTCCAGGTGGAAATCGAGTTCGTATCGGCGGTCGGTCACTGGTGCCGCGCGTCGCTGCAGCGCGCGCTGGAGAACCTGCTGGGCAATGCCATCAAGTACCGCACGCCCGGCACCACGATCAAGGTCAAGGTCGGCTGCAGCGCGCATCGCGCGCAGCTGTCGGTGCACAACGACGGCGAGCCGATCCCGGTGGAAGAGATGGAATCGATCTTCCAGGTCTATCGCCGCGCGCGCGGCGGCAAGTGCACCAAGGATGGCTGGGGAGTAGGGCTGCCGTATGCCCGCCGCGTGGCCGAAAGCCACGGCGGCAGCATCATCGTCACCAGTTCGGTGGCGGAAGGTACCACCTTCATCATCGACATCCCAATGGACGCGCGGCCGTTCAGCAGCGCGCCGGTGGTCGCTTAGAGCGTCGCAAAGACTTTTTTCGCGGCGGCGATGGTGGCGTCGATCACGGCGTCGTCGTGCTGGGCGCTGACGAAGCCCGCTTCGAAGGCGGCCGGGGCGAAGTAGACGCCTTCGTCCAGCATCTTGTGGAAGAACACGTTGAACTTGTCGCGGTCGCCGGCCATCATCTCGGCGTAATTGTTGGGCGGAGTGGCGCTGAAGTAGAGGCCGAACATGCCGCCTTCGGCATCGGCGCAGAAGGTCACGCCGGCTTCTTTGGCGGCGGCGGTCAGGCCGTCGGCCAGGCGGCGCGCGCTGCGGGCCAGGCCTTGGTAGAAGCCGGGCTGCTGGATCAGCTTGAGGGTGGTCATGCCGGCTGCCACGGCCACCGGATTGCCGGACAGGGTGCCGGCCTGGTACACCGCGCCAACCGGCGACATTTTCGACATCAGTTCCTTCGAGCCGCCGAAAGCGGCCACCGGCAGGCCGCCGCCGATCACCTTGCCCAGCGCGGTCAGGTCCGGCTTGATGCCGTACAGTGCCTGCGCACCGCCCAGGCCAACGCGGAAGCCGCACATCACTTCGTCGAAGATCAGGATGGCGCCATGCCGGGTGCACAGCTCGCGCAGCGCGCCCAGGAATTCCGGCGTGCCCTTGATCAGGTTCATATTGCCGGCCACCGGTTCCACGATGACGCAGGCGATCTCGTCGCCGTATTCGGCGAACGCAGCGCGGATCGCATCGACGTTGTTGTAGTCCAGCACCAGGGTGTGCTTGACGAAGTCTTCCGGCACGCCGGCCGAGGTCGGGTTGCCGAAGGTGAGCAGGCCGCTGCCGGCTTTCACCAGCAAGGAGTCGGCGTGACCGTGGTAGCAGCCTTCGAACTTGACGATCTTGTCGCGGCCGGTGGCGCCGCGCGCCAGGCGCAGGGCGCTCATGGTCGCTTCGGTGCCGGAGGACACCAGGCGCACCTGCTCGATCGACGGCACCAGGCGGCAGATTTCTTCCGCCATCTCGATTTCAGCTTCGGTCGGGGCGCCGAAGGACAGGCCGCGGGTGGCGGCCTCCTGCACCGCCTTGACTACTTCCGGGTGGGCGTGGCCGACGATGGCCGGGCCCCAGGAGCCGATATAGTCGATATAGCGCTTGCCGTCCGCGTCCCAGAAATAAGGGCCTTCGGCGCGGGTGATGAAGCGCGGCGTGCCGCCCACGGAGCGGAAGGCGCGCACCGGCGAATTCACGCCGCCCGGGGTGGACTTCTGGGCGCGTTCGAACAGGATGTCG
>JBCNOX010000320.1:0-6219 GCA_039593645.1 Pseudoduganella sp. | reverse complement strand
CCTTGGCACCAGCTTCGGCCTCCTTCAACACGCCAATAATCTGCTCTTCGGTAAATCGCTTTTTCATGGCTGCCTCCCATGTGGCAGACTCTAGCTTAGCACCGTACTAATTCAGGGGAGCAGGTCAGAAGAACGGCAGTCCAGACAGTCTAAAAGTGAAATCGAGCAATCTAACCCGGTCTAATCCGAGGCAACCGAAAGTCTAGCCGGTCTAGAAGTTTCTTTGCAGTGTCGAATACGGTCTACAAAACGGGCTTTCCCCGTAAATTTAGCCCCCATTAGACCCGATCATAGCGATTTAGAGGGTTTTAGACCGGGGCTTGAAAGACAGGGCGAACGTAGTGCTCCGACATGCAGTGGCAATATATGTCGCTGAACCGCTCGGTCATCCAATCGGTGAACGCTCGCATCGCCGGAGACGCGCAGCTGGACGTGAGAACAGCGTTACTCCAGGGAGCGCAATACCTTCGAGAATTCGGGCAGCGTCAGCTCCACCGCTTTCCGGTCGTATTCCTCTTTGCTCAGGGGGCCAAGCACGACATCAGATGGATCGGCCATGTCGGAGTCGCGTAAGGCATCGACGATGAAATAGTCTGTTCTATTTCGATCTCCAGCAGGGTGCTGTTTCGCCACCACGAATCTATCATTCCTGCCGACCGCGAACACAGTGGCGTCCACGCGGCCGATCCAGGAGCCGCCGCCAAGGTCTCGGCTTAATGAGGTATCGGAGTCAGTGTCTGTCGAAACAAGCGCATAAGGCCCGCCGCGCCATTCGATGCCGAAGTCAAAGAGGCTGCATGAGGACAGGCAGGCTAACAGGGGTGCCGCAATAGTTAGTTTAGCCAGTCGCCACATTACTTTTCAACGCCCATTGGTTTGAAATGACGAGCGTATGGCTTCGTTCAGTTGCATGAATTCGCGAACCAGGTCATCGCAAACCTCCTTGCTTGCTTTGCATTTCACATCCATCTGGACAAATACAGTCCGGTCCTTCTCGACAATGGCCCGTTTAACGACGGAGGGATAGGATGCATGCTTTTCTGGCGCAAATGACCAAATCACGCGCGACGCCGGCTCATAAGCAATAGTCCAGCCGCCTTGCACACTCATTTCGACGCCTGGTTTTGAACGCAATGCTTCCAATGCTTCTGCTGGCGACCCGTATTCGATATTTGAGCGTTCAACTTCAGGTAAAGGGGCCGCTTGGGAGCAGGTGAGTACACTAATTGCCACAAGCAACGCAAAGAAGTTTTTCAATGTTTTCGTCCCAGTCTAAATTCGATCTCTTGCGAATATAGCATGAGCTGCTGCGCTGGGAGAGGGGAAGGGGCGGCCTCGCCTGGGGGCCGCCTTGTGGAGCATCAGTACATGTAGCGCAGCGAAACGCGATAGCTGCGGCCCGGTTCAAACCAGGCGCGGCCCATGTTGCCGATGTGTTGCTGCTGCGTCTGCTTGATCACGGTGTCGGTCAGGTTGGTGGCCGAGAAGCTGGTCGACAGGCGTTCCGTCACCTTGTAGTCGATGCCGAAGTCGAGCTGACCCATCGCTTCCTGCCAGGTCGGCAGGCCCCAGCCCACGTCCTGCATGCCGGCACGGGCAGGGTCGGCGCTGGTCGCGTCCGAGCCTTGCGTGCCGTTCACGGTCACGCCTTGCAGGAAGCGGCCACGCCAGCTGTACGCCAGGCGTGCCGACAGCGGGCCGCGGTCGTACAGCAAGGCCAGGTTGTAGGCATTGCGCGACAGGTACATGATCGGCAGCGAAGTGAACGGCAGGCCGTTGGTGTCGCAGCCATACAGCGCCAGGGAGCTGTTGTTGAAGGACCCGGCAGCGGGGCAGTATTTCAGGTCGAACGGGTGATCGAGGTTCTGCTTACTCTTGATATAGGTGTAGTTCCCCGAAATGCCGAAGCCCTTGGCCCATTCCGGCAGCAGTTGCTGCAGTCCCGGAATATGGTCGAAGTACGTCTGGCCGGCAAGTTCCGCGCCGCTCACCGAACCATTGGCCGCATTGTTCGGCGCCGTGATCAGGAAGCTTTGTTCATTGCCTGCCAGGTCCTTGTAGCTGCGGGTGAAGGCCGACGGCAGGATGATGTCGCGCACCTTCTTGTGGAACAGGCCCAGGGTCAGCGAGGAACCGTTGCCAGGGTACCACTCGAGCGACAAGTCGTAGCTGTCGGCACTGATCGGCTTGAGCTTGACGTTGCCGTCGTCACGGCCGCTGTAGGTGATGTTCTTCACACTGCCGTCGCTGTTGTTGGTGATGTTCTGGTTCAGCGTAATGTACTCACGCAGGTCGCCGAAGCCAGGACGGTACATCGACTTGGCGAAGGCGAAGCGCGCTTGCAGCTTGTCAGTCAGGTCGGTTTTGAGGTTCAGGCTAGGCAGGAACTTGGTGTAAGTGTGCTCGGCCTGGATTGGCTCGTCGATGACACCGAACTGCGGTACTTCCGGCGGCGTATTGGCACCGTAATTCGGCTTGAACACCGTGTAGCCTTCGGCGGTGGTGCGGGTGCGCACCGCGCGCACGCCAACATTGCCTTCTACCGGGAAGCGCCATTCGTCAAAGGCGAAGCGCGACGTCACGTACGCGGCCTGAGTGCGTTCCTTCTGGCGCCCGACGTTGGCCGGATCGCCGTCGAAGGTCAGCGGCTTCCAGTTGCTGCCGGCTGTTGCGCAGTTGTTGCTGGTGCCGTAAAGCTGGTTGCCGTCCTGGCATTCAAGCTGCAGGATCTGGGTCGCCTGCTGGTAGGCGCCTGGGTAATCCTTGGTAAATGCCAGGGTCGGCATCACCAGCGATGGTGGCAGGGTAGTCTTGCCGTTGAAGAAGTTGGAGAAGTTGACCAGGTTGGTCGGCACCAGCGCGGCATAACGCGGATCGCTCAGGTAGCCGAAACTGCCGCGGTTTTGCCAGCTTTGCATATCGGTCGAACTAGGCAGGCGGCCCGGTATGCTGGTGGTCTTTACCATCCACGGCTCCGCTACGCTGTACCATCCACTGCCGCCGGCGTTGACGCGGGTCGACGAGCGGTCGGTCAGGCGCATGCCGAAAGCCAGGTCGCGCACCACCGGATGGTCGAAGCGCACCTTGGCGTCGACCTTCCAGGCATACAGGTCGCCGGATGCGCGGCTCAGGCTTGGCATCATGTGGTCCAGGTAGTAGTTGCCCGGATTGGAGAGGAAATCGCGCGCCGTCTGGTCGAATGTGATGTTGGGCGGCCGGCCGTTGGTGGCGATGTTCATGCTGGGCACGTAGGTGACCATCGCCATATTGGTGGAAAAGTTCTTGTTGGTCGAGTGTACCCATTGCAGGTCGTTCTGGAGCGTCCAGCGGTCGTTGACCTTCCACTTGGTATTCCAGGCGATCTCGCGCGTTTGCGAACGGCGTTCGGAGAAGCCGGTATTGGAGTTGAAGTTCAAGCCGCCGGCTGCGAAGTTGTTTGCGCCCAGGCCGCCAAACGGATAGGTATAGCTGGCCGATTGCAGCACGCCGTTGGCATCGAATTGCGGATCGAGCAGCTTGGACTTGTAAGGATTTTCCACGCCCGTGTACAAGGCGTATTCCTCGCCCAGCTCCTTATAGCCCGAGTGGAAGTACGTCAGCGCGGTCTCCACCTTGTCGTTCTTCCACTGCAGCGCGCCATAGATGCCGGCGCGGTTGGTTTCGCCCGTATTGCGGCGCCACGATGCAGACTTTGGCGCCCAGACGGTCTGGCCGGCCACGATATCGGTGCGCGGATAGAAGGCATCCATCTGCACCGTGTCGTTGAGCGTATTGGTGCGGTTGAACGACAGGTCGATCAGCGCGCCAAACTGGCCGCTGCCGGTATCCCAGCGTTTCGAATACAAGGCCGACGCTCCGGGGGATTTTTCCTTGCCCAACTCGTTGTAGTTGCCATTGGCCGAGAACGCGAATTTCTCGCTCTTGTAATCGAAGGGCAGGGCGGTGCGCAGGTCGACCTGGCCACTGACGCCGCCTTCGATCAGGCTGGCCGGCGGGTTCTTGTGGATGATCACGGCCGACATCAGCTCGGGCGGCACATCGCCCCAGCTCAGTTCACGGCCTGGCCAGCCGGCGGAGAACGACTCGCGGCCGTTCAGGGTGGACGAACCCCAGGTCAGGCCGCGGATCGAAATGCCGGAGCCTTCCACCGAGAAGTGCTCAGGGTCGCCGCGCGAACGGTTGCGGTCAATCGTAATGCCGGGAACGCGCTGCAGGACTTCGGTGATCGATTTGTCCGGCAGCTTGCCAGCTTCCTCCGCCACCACGGCTTCGACGATATCCTCTGCATGCTGCTTGATTTTCTGGGCCGACTGCATTGCAGCGCGCTGGCCGCTGACGACGATTTTCGGGGTTGCATTGTCGACGCCTTGTTCGGCGCTGCCTGCGTTGCCTGGCGCCTCTGGCGCTGTCTGCGCGTACGCCACGCCGCCCACAATCAGGACTGCTTGTGCGACCGCGATGGACAGCGCGGTTCTCTTGATTTGTCTCCGCATCACTTCTTACTCCCTTTGGATAATTAGTCTTATAGTCCGATTACTGTACGGTGATGGCGCCGCTCAGGGTGATCTCGGTCGGGTAGGTTGGACTGGTGGCCGTGGTGCTCAGTACCGTGGTGTTGGTCTGCGCAGCCTCGAACGACATGCTCACAATCGGGTAGGTCGCAAGTTCGGTGGCGGCATTCAGTCCGGTCAGGCCGCAGTTCTCGCCGATAGCCGAGAAGCTGGCCAGCTGCACTTCGTACTTCTGCACAGCTGCGCTCTTTGGCGTGATGACCGTATTCACGCTGACGTTGCAGGCCTTGTTGTTGTCCGATGCCTTGTTGGCGAAGTGGCCCAGCGTCAGGGTGATTTTCACATCCTTGCCGGCAGCGCTGAACCATTCAGGGTTCTGCCCCAGGTTGAATTTGAGCGTGGTCTGCTTGTCGACCTGGATGCCGGTGCTCGTGTTGCCGGTCGTGCTGATGCTGCCGACACCCGGCGCCACGATGGTGAAGCCTGCGTAGCCGCCAATCCAGCTGTCGCTGTTCGGATGCGCCGGATCCTTGGTCTGGATCAGGTAGTGGAAGCTGAACGTGCTACCGTCAGCGCTGGTGTTGGAACCGCACCAGTTGGCGTCGCTGCACCACCAGCCATCGATGTTACTGCCGGCCCAAGTGCTGATCTTGCCGCCTTCCAGGGTTGCGCTGGTCGAGGCGTAACCGGAGAGGAAAGTCAGGACAGGCGGCGGTGCATCGCCAACAGTGAAGGCCACTGGCACCGGCGTCGCGACGGCATAGTTGTTGTCGCCTTCCTGCGATGCGGTCAGCCCGCACTGGCCTTTGGAGACCAGCGTCAGCGTGGTGCCGTTGACGGTGCAGACAGCCGGCGTGGTGGAGGTGAAGGCTACCGGCAGTCCGGAAGTGGCGGTGGCGGCCAGCGCGAAAGGCGGGTTGCTGATCGACTGGAAACCGGGCGATTCGACGGTGATGGTCTGGACTTTCTTCATCACCTTGAACAGTTGCTGCGAGGAGGCGGGGGCATAGGTTGCGTCGCCGGCCTGGGTGGCGGTGACCGAACATTCGCCGGGCTTGACCGGCACCAGCTTGCCGTCGGAGACAGTACAGACATCCGGTGTATTCGAAGTGAAGGTGATCGCCAGGCCGGAGGTGGCCGTCGCGTCCAGCGGCGCAGGCGCGGTGGCCAGATAGCGTCCACCTGGGTAAGGGAAATCGACCGACTGGGACTTGCTGCCCGAACCACCGCTGCCACCGCCGCCGCAGGCGCTGAGCAAGGTAATGCAGGCAAGTCCGGCCGTCGAAACTGTGAATCTCATCGCGTGTCTCCTCATGATCTTGTACCCCTCTGAGTTATTTGGACTATGTGTCGCCCGGCCATGCCATTGGCACAGTAATTGTTCTTAAGGTCCGGTGTCGATTGCGGGCCGCTGCTCAAGCTCTGGGCCCTGCAGTTTGGAATGCGTGCGACAGCAAGCGTATGTTGCAAGTGCCTGCGTTTATCAGCAATTACTAAAAACGCCAATACAACAGACAATATTCCTCAGCGTGCTTGCCTGTGCTTAGCGGCGCACGTTCAGCGCCCCGGCACGTATCGCTTCGATCTGCGCTTCGCTGGCCAGGTTGAAATCACCGGCGAGCGAATGCTTGGCTACTGCCGCGGCAAAGCCGAATTCGAGGCTGCTGTTGTCATCCCATCCGCGCAGCCAGCCATGCAGCAGGCCGGC
>JBCNOX010000032.1:0-19175 GCA_039593645.1 Pseudoduganella sp. | reverse complement strand
GGCGCGATCGACATGATCGTGGACCGCCGCCAAATGCGCGAAGAAATCGCACGCCTGCTGGCACTGATGCAGAACCAGGCCGCGGAAGTTCTGGCCTAAGAGCTTTACGTTTTACCCGGCGCGCGCAGCCTCCTGCGCTGCGCGCCCAAAAATCCCTCCCTGGCGATAATGTCCAATCTCCCGAATACCCTCCCCGAATGGCTTGCGCTGATCGAGTCGCGCCATGCCGAAACCGTCATCAACATGGGCCTGGACCGCGTGCGCGCCGTCAAGGAACGCATGGCATTGCAGTTCAAGTGCCCGGTCATCATGGTGGCCGGCACCAATGGCAAAGGCTCGACCTGCGCCATGCTGGAATCGATCCTGCTGCAGGGCGGCTACCGCGTCGGCCTGTACATCAAGCCGCACTTCCTGCACTTCAATGAACGTGCGCGCCTGAATGGCGACATGGCCAGTGACGAGCAACTGGTGGAGAGCTTCAATTTCGTGGAGCGTGCACGCGGCGAGATCTCGTTGACGTATTTCGAATTCACCACGCTGGCGATCATGCACCTGATGTCGCAGGCGACGCTGGATGTGGTCATCCTCGAGGTGGGCCTGGGCGGTCGCCTGGATGCGGTCAACGTGATCGATGCCGACGTGTCGATCGTGACCAGCGTCGACATCGACCACGTCGATTACCTGGGCGGCACGCGCGAGCAGATCGGCTTCGAGAAGGCCGGCATCTTCCGCACCGGCAAAGCGGCGATTTGCAGCGATCCGGTGCCGCCGCAGTCCCTGATCGATCACGCAGTGGAAATCGGCGCCGACCTGTGGCTGATGGGCCGCGACTTCAACTACGCGGGCGACAAGCAGCAGTGGAATTACGGCGGCCGTTCGCAGCGCCGCAACTCGCTCGCTTACCCCGGCCTGCGCGGCGCCAACCAGTTGCTGAACGCCTGCGCGGCGCTGGCTGCGCTGGAAGCGCTGAAGATGGAGCTGCCGGTCGGCGCGCAGGAAGTGCGCACCGGCCTGGTCATGGTGGAGCTGCCGGGCCGCTTCCAGGTGCTGCCGGGCCGCCCGACCGTGATTTACGACGTGGCGCACAACCCGCATGCGGCGGCAGCGCTGGCGCAGAACGTCGGCAATATGGGCTTCAGCCCTTACACCTTTGCGGTATTCGGCTCCATGCACGACAAGGACATCGACGGCGTGATCAAGGCCATGGCGCCATGCGTCGACCATTGGTGCCTTACCAATTTGCCATCGCCACGCGCGGCCACGGCATCCGAGCTGGCTGCCAAAGTGCAGGTAATTGAACCGAAAACGGATGAAAAAACCGTCAATATTTTCGATGACCCAGGCCAGGCATTCGCAAATGCGATGAGCAGGGCGGGCGAGAATGATAGAATTGTGGTCTTTGGATCATTCCTGACTGTCGCCGGCGTCATGGCGGCGAAAAAATCCTCACTCCACTGAGAAAATTCCGCATGGGCTTGTTATCGAAATTTGGCAAAAACAAGCAAGATGCCGCTGCTGAAGACAGCGGTTACTACCGCGCACAGGACGACAGGGCCCTGGACGAAAAGGCCCGTTCCAAGCGCGCATCCAGCGCTGGCGCCGACGCGGCGCCGCGCCGCACCAACAGCAAGAACACCCCAGATCCCGTACTGCCGGAGAAGAAGCGCGCCCGCCGCCGCCTGGTCGGCGCCATCGCGCTGGCGCTGGCAGTAGCTATTGGCCTGCCGATGCTGCTCGATTCCGAGCCAAAATCGTCAGTGTCCGATATCGCCATCAACATGCCTTCCAAGGACAAGCCGGGCGAACCGCTGAATGGCGGTCCGGCCGTGGCCCCAGCACCTGCACTGGAAACTCCGGCGCCGGCCCCGGCTGCCACCAAGCCGGCTGCCGCAGCTGGCGCATCGCTGGATCAAGGCGAAGAAATTGTCCACGTGCCGACCAAGCCGGCCGTGACCGAGCCAGTGAAGCCGCCAAAAGCGGCCGAACCGAAAGCGACCGAGCCGAAAGTCGCCAAGGCCGAGGTGAAGCATCCCGAGCCCAAGCCTGAACCAAAGAAACCGGAGCCCAAGCCGGAAGCCAAGCCCGCCCATGCTGACGATGCGCGCGCCATGGCTATCCTGGAAGGCAAGGCAACCGAAGCAGCGCCTTCGACCAGGTATGTGATCAAGGTCGGCGCCTTCGCCACGAAAGATAAAGTGGAAGAGCTGCAGCGCAAGCTGGGCGACGCCGGCATCAAGTCCTATGCGCAAAAAGTCACAACTGCCAATGGCGAATTGACCAGCGTGCGGGTCGGACCGTTCCCGAACAAGGAAGAAGCCGAAAAGGTCAAAGCCAAGCTGGTCAAACTGGGCCTGAACGGCAGCCTGACCCCAGCCTGATGGACGATGTGAGGCTGCACTGACGTGACGATTTTCGATTACCTGGTTATTTTCGTGCTTGCCTCATCCATCATCATCGGTACCCTGCGCGGCCTGGTCAAAGAAATATTGTCGCTGGCCGGCTGGATCGTCGCTTTCGTGGTCGCCAACGCTTACGGCCCCTGGCTTGCCGCCATGCTGCCGGAAGCCATTCCGGGCGCAGTTGTGCGCGTGATTGTTGCCTTCATTGTATTGTTTATCGTTGCGCGCATCCTGGTTGCCCTGGTAACCATGGCCATCGAGGCGCTGATCGAAGCCGGCGGCCTGTCGTTGACCGACCGCGGCCTGGGCAGCCTGTTTGGATTGGCGCGGGGCATTGTGATTGTGCTGGCCGGCGTCATATTGGCAGGGATGACCTCCATGCCGAAGCAGGATTTCTGGAAGAACGCGCTGTTGAGTCCCATGGCGGAATCCGGCGTGCGCACCATAAAGCCATTCCTGCCCGCCGATATGGCGCAGCATGTCCATTTTTAGAATTCTTTAAATCCGCAATACCAAGTTTAGGAGCACACCATGTGTGGCATCGTCGGCGTCGTATCCCACCAACCAGTCAACCAGATGCTGTATGACGCGCTGCTGCTGTTGCAGCACCGCGGCCAGGATGCGGCAGGCATCGCAACCAACCAAAGCAACACGTTCTCCATGCACAAGGCCAACGGCCTGGTGCGCGACGTGTTCCGCACCCGCAATATGCGTTCGCTGAACGGCAATTCCGGTATCGGCCATTGCCGCTACCCGACCGCAGGTTCTTCCAGCGAAGAAGAAGCGCAGCCGTTCTACGTCAATGCGCCGTTCGGCATCACGCTGGCGCACAACGGCAACCTGACCAACTGGGAACAGCTCAAGGACGAGATGTTCAAGATCGACCGCCGCCACATCAACACCGACTCCGACTCGGAAGTGCTGCTGAACGTGCTGGCGCACGAAATCCAGAAAGCCTCCACCGGCGTCACCCTGACCCCAGAGAACATCTTCCAGGCGGTGACGGTGCTGATCAAGCGCGTGCGCGGCGGCTATGCCGCGGTAGCGCAGGTCGCCGGCAGCGGCATGCTGGCGTTCCGCGACCCGAACGGCATCCGTCCATTGTGCCTGGGCGAGAACGAGACCGCCGACGGCAAGGAGTACATGATCGCCTCCGAATCCGTGGCACTGGAAGGCATGGGCTTCCGCTTCGTGCGCGACGTGCTGCCGGGTGAAGCGATCTTCATCGACAACGACAACAACCTGCACGCCCAGATCTGCGCAGCTGCGCCGAAACTGAATCCATGCGTATTCGAATACGTGTACCTGGCGCGTCCTGATTCGGTGATCGATGGCGCCTCCGTGTACAACACCCGCCTGAAGATGGGCGAGTACCTGGCTGACAAGATCAAGCGCGAAGGCCTGGCCGAAGGCGTGGACGTCGTGATGCCGATCCCTGATTCCTCGCGTCCGGCTGCAATCCAGCTGGCGATGCGCCTGGGCGTGGACTACCGCGAAGGCTTCATCAAGAACCGCTACATTGGCCGCACCTTCATCATGCCGGGCCAGGCGATGCGCAAGAAATCCGTGCGCCAGAAGCTGAATGCCATTGGCGACGAATTCAAGGACAAGGTCGTGCTGCTGGTCGACGACTCCATCGTGCGCGGCACCACCTCGCGCGAGATTGTGCAGATGGCGCGCGAAGCCGGCGCCAAGAAAGTGATCTTCGCCTCCGCCGCGCCGCCAGTGCTGTACCCGAACGTGTACGGCATCGACATGCCGACCCGCGACGAGCTGATCGCCCACGGCCGAACGCTGGACGAGATCTGCAAAGAGATCACCGCCGACGCGCTGGTGTACCAGGACCTGGACGACCTGAAGAAAGCCATCGCCGACGTGAATCCTGCGCTGACTGAATTCGAGGCTTCCTGCTTCGACGGCAAGTACATCACCGGCGACGTGTCGGCCGAATACCTGGACCGGATCGAACAGGCACGCCACAATCCAACGAAGGCCAAGGTTGCTGAAGACGCGGCGCGCACGCAACTGAACCTGAATACTGCCACGACGGAATCCTGATGAAGAACTACGGCTTCACGACCACCATCCTGCATAACGACCGCCAGAAAGGCATCGAACACGGCTCGCTGCACAAGCCGATCCACACTTCGGTGACTTTCGGCTACGCCGACGCGCGCCAGCTGGCGTCGGTGTTCCAGGGCAAGGAGCCGGGCTTCCGCTATGGCCGCCAGGGCAACCCGACGGTTGCCGCGCTGGAGGACAAGGTCAGCAAGATGGAGCAGGGCGTGGGCACGATCTGCTTCGCCACGGGCATGGGCGCGATCGGCGCCGTGTTCCAGGCGCTGCTGCGTGCCGGCGACCATGTCGTGTCGTCGTCGTTCCTGTTCGGGAATACCAACTCGCTGTGGCAGACCGTAGCGGGGCAGGGAGTGGGCGTGGACTTTGTCGACGCCACCGACGTCGCCAATGTGGCTGCGGCGCTGAAGCCGGAAACGCGCATGGTGTTCGTGGAAACGATTGCCAACCCGCGCACCCAGATCGCCGACCTGAAACGCATCGGCCAGCTGTGCGCCGAGCGCGGCATCCTGTACATCGTGGACAACACGATGACGTCGCCTTACCTGTTCCGTCCCAAGGACGTGGGCGCGGGCCTGGTGGTGAATGCGCTGACCAAGTCCATTGGCGGCCATGGCAACGCGCTGGGTGGCGCGCTGACCGATACCGGCGCGTACGACTGGACCAGGTTCCCGAATATCTTCGAGAACTACAAGAAGAATCCTGCGGCGCAGTGGGGCCTGGTGCAGATTCGCGCCAAGGCGCTGCGCGATTTCGGCGCATCGCTGGCGCCTGAAGCCGCGCACCACATTGCCGTCGGCGCCGAAACGCTGGCGCTGCGCATGGATCGTACATCCGCCAACGCCCGCGCGCTGGCTGAGATGCTGGAAGCCGACGAGCGCGTGGCAGCCGTCTATTATCCGGGCCTGAAATCGCACCCGCAGCACGGCATCGCAACGGAGCTGTTCAAAGACTACGGCTCCCTGTTGAGCTTTGAGCTGAAGGATGGCATTGACTGCTTCGACTACCTGAACAAGCTGAAGCTGGCAATCCCGACTTCCAACCTGGGCGACACCCGCACCCTGGTGATTCCGGTCTCGCACACCATCTTCTACGAAATGGGCCCGGAGCGCCGCGCCTCGATGGGCATTGCCGACAGCCTGATTCGCGTCTCCGTCGGCATCGAAGACACCGCCGACCTGATCGCCGACTTCAAGAACGCGTTGGACTGATACGCATCAGCCCGTGTCACACCGTGGGGTCACACCCCAACGGTGACACGAGCTCAACATTCATACTGCTGGGCCCGTGTCACGTTTGGGGTGTGACCCCAAGGTGTGACACGGACTCGTCCATCAATAGGGGATGCCAAAGATGGCGGTGAAGCGGGCTTTCTGTTCGGCGGTGGCGGCGGGATCCCGTAACAGGTAGGTTTCCAGCATGCCGAATTGTTCGAGGCGCAGGCCGATGTCCTTGAACAGCGGCGCGAGGTTGGGGGCCTTGCTGGTGGCGACGATGTCGTTCAGCAGCGGGTCGAGGTCGACGCCGCTGATCGCCTTGCCGATGCGGACGATGTCGGCCTGGTCGTAGGTCTTGCCCTTGTGGCCGAATTCCTTGTACATTTCGTTCAGCAACGTATCGAGGCTGACCTTGCCTTTGCTGGCCTTGCGCAGTTCCACGTCCATCGCCAGCCCTGCAATCGTCCCGCCACCGTAGACCAGCAGCCAGTTGCGGTGCTTATCTTTCACGGCTTCGCGCACGGTAACCGTCAGGCCTTGCACATTGCGCGCTACGTTCTGGCCCCGCGCGAGGTTTTCCAGCTGCTGGATCAACATGGTTCGGTCCATCAGCTTGTTGCGTGCCATGGTGATTACGGTAACGTAGTCGTTCACGCCTTCCTTGAACCATTCTTCGCTTTCGTTCTTTGGCACCAGTGAATGGCCATCCCAGAAGTGGGCCAGCTCGTGCGCCATCACCTTGCCCCAGATCGGGCGTGATACTTCGCTGCCATCGTCTTTCAGGTATTGGCTGAAAGAGCCGGAAAACGCGCCGCCATCGCCGCTGTCGCCCTGGTTGATCACGATCAGGAAGCGGTCTGCGACAGGGCCTCGGCCGTACAGATTCTGGTAGCTGTTCATCTGCTTGTCGATCATGGAGATGAAGGCATCGCGGCGCTTCCAGTACTGCTTGCCCATCACCAGCGTCATCTCGACGCCGCCGGCTTTGAAGGTCTCGGCGCGTGCGGTGCCGAAGAAGAATGCGTTGTTCACCAGTTCGCGGCGCGTGTCCACGATAAAGGTGCCGGGTTTGGCTGTGCTGCGCCACGGGGTGTTGGCTTTCCAGCCCATTGGCAGGTCGAAGGTAACTTCGGTCTGGCCGAGCATCTTCACGCCGGGTACGATGAACAGCGGGTAGCCGACCGACATCAGGCCTTCGTCGGTGTGGTAGGACACTTCTTCGTTCCCGCCCGGCCATTCGTACTTGTCGTGCTCCAGGCGAATGTCGTAGGAGAGGCGCAGGCGGCGGTCGCCGTCCACGTCGTATTCGCCTTCTCCCTTGTCTTTCAACGCGACGATGTTGCCTGCCATGTCGCGCACTTGCAGTTTTTCGATCAGGTCGGCCTGGCCGTTCTTCAACTGCGGAATTGGCATGCAGTTGAACAGTGCGAGCTCGCGGCCTTCGACCCAGACGTCGGCTTCGACGCGGGCGCGTTTGGCATCCTTGTCGATGCTGAGGCGATAGTGGTTGGTCTGGTTGTCGAAGGCGTACGCTGTTTGCGCTGCCAGCATCGCGGCTGCGACGCATAAATGCTTGAACATCAAATCTCCCCGTTGTGGCGTATGTTTTTTGTGACTGTAAGTTAGCGCAGCCATGCGGGGAGCATGGCTGCGACGAAATGCAGGATTGGCAGGACAGGCTGCAGGCTTAGCGTAGCGCTTTTTCCACAACTGCCTTCATGGCGGGCATGGCGCAGCGCAAGGCGGCGTGGCCGCAGTCGGTGTCGAGCACAGTGGCTTCTTCCTTGCGCAGCTTGGCGAAGGCGATCGCAGGCCCGGGATTGACCAGGTGGTCTTGCGCGGCGTTGATCGGGACCAGGCGTGCCTTGATGCGGGGAGCCGTTTCTTCCAGCTTGCCGCCTTGGGCGATATCGTGGCCCAGCACGGCACGGATTTGCCACAGAGAGTTGTTGGCATCGGTGCCTTCTGGATCGGAGGCCTGGCTCTCGCGGAAGAACTTTTCGAAATCCTTTGGCGCTGTGCGTGCGCTGCGGTGCGCCGGGCTGTCGAAGTTCATGGCGAACAGCAGGTTATACATTGGCAGCGGTGGGTTCCTGGCGTAGCGGCCGCCGGCATAGGCAGGCTCGTCGAGCACTGACTTTTCCACGATGCGCAGGAACAGCATGTCGGAAGAAGTCAGCCGCGGTGTGCCGGCGATCGGGATCGCAACGTCCATGAAGCCGGGATAGCTTACCGCCCACTGGAAGGCCTGCATGCCGCCCATCGAATAGCCCATGACTGCGTGCACGTGCTTGATTCCCAGTTTTTCAGTCAGGAGCTTGTGCTGGCTTGCGACCATGTCGCGCACCGAGAATTGCGGGAAGGACGGCCCCGGCTGGGTCTTGCTGTTGGAGGGGGAGCAGGAAACGCCATTGCCCAGCGCGTCGACCACGATCACATACCAGGGCGAGGGATCGAAGAGCGCGCCGCTTTGCAGCATGCCGGCGGCATCGCGGCTGGTGCCGGTGTGCCAGGTGTTGAACAGGATGACGTTGGATTTGTCGGCATTGAGGGTGCCGAAAGTGCGGTAGCCGATCGAACAATCGTTGATGGTGGCTTTGTTCTCAAGCTGCAGGTCGCCCATATTGGCGAACTGCTGTTGCGGCGCGGCGGCGTAGGCTGTGGAAACCGACAGTGCAAAGGCGCTCAGGATCGAGCCGATTCGGCGGACGTGCATGTTATCTCCTCTTGTTTTTCGATACACGAAGGATAACTCGGCAGGCCAGGCCGTGGCACCGGTGCGCGACAGGCTGCATTATTCGGGGAACAGGCTGGTTTAAAACGGCACGACGCCGGGCATGTCGTAGGGATGGCGCCAGCCGGGCAGGGCGCGAATGCGGCCCAGCCAGGCGTCCACCCGTGACGGGTAGCTGACGTGTGCCTGTTCCGGCCAGAACATATAAGCGCAGATGGAAAAATCGGCGATTGTGGGCGCGTCGCCCAACAGGAATGCGCGGCCGTCGGAAAGTTCCGCGTCCAGCCGCGCGATATCGGCGTCGAAGCGGGCGCGCATCCATTCGAGCACGCCGGGCGGGTAGCCTTGCGGGTCAAAGCGCTGGCCATAGCGCAGGTGGGGCAGGGAAGTGCCGATGCGGTTGGCTTCCCAGAACAGCCATTCGCGGCAGCGCGCCAGGCGGTCAGGCGTTTCGCCACCGAAGGACTGAGTGTGCTGGGCCAAAAACAGCAGGATGGCGTTGGATTGCACGTAGGGCTGGCTTTCGTGCACCAGCAGCGGGACTTCGCCGTATGTGGCGAGCGTGCGGAATGGTTCGGGGCGCGCCTCGCGGTCGAGGCGCAGGTCGACTTCTTCGTATTCGTATGGCAGCGCAGCTACTTCAAGCAGCAGCCGCACCTTGAACGTGTGGCCCGATTCGGCACTGCCATACAGCGTGAACATCAGTGCCAGGTCCGCATCAGGCCTACGGCCAGGCCTTCCAGGGCGAAGTCGTCTTCAGGATTGACGGTGATGATTTTGAAGTCCGGGTTCTCGGGCAGCAGTTCAATCTTGCTGCCGGTTTTGCGGTAGGTCTTGACCGTGACATCGTTGCCGATGCGGGCCACCACGACTTGGCCGTTGCGGGCGCTGTCGGTTTTTTTCACCGCCAGCAGGTCGCCGTCCATGATGCCGATGTCGCGCATCGATTCGCCTCGCACTTTCAGCAGGAAGTCAGGTTTGGCGGAGAACAGCTTGGGGTCGACGCTGTAAGTTGTTTCAAGGTTTTCCTGCGCCAGGATGGGCGAGCCGGCGGCGACGCGGCCGATCAGGGGCAGGGAGACCAGCATGCCGGCCGGTACCGCAGGCATGTCGTCGAATTCGACGCTGGCGCGCGCGGCCTGGCGCGGCGCGGCGGTGCCGGTGGCGGCGCCGCCGAAGTTGCCGGTGAGGCGGATGCCGCGCGAGGTGCCGGCGGTGATCTCAATGGCGCCCTTGCGTTGCAGGGCTTTCAGGTGTTCTTCCGCAGCGTTGGCGGATTTGAAGCCAAGCTCCGCCGCGATCTCGGCGCGGGTGGGAGGAAAGCCGGTGCTGTCGATCGCATCCTTGATCAGGTTAAGGATCTGTTCTTGTCGTGCTGTGAGCTTGATCATGGCGCTATGGTCACTATTATGGACTGTGGATATAGACAGTCTGTATTTTTGTACAGTATGAAAGGAATTGCAAGCAAATTTCTTGCAACGACGGAAAATATTCGGCTTAATGTCGATTCGACAACCACTTGGAGGGCAGGATGGGACGGTTTGCTTTCTTGTTGGCGGCGGGTATTTCCTTGTTCGGTGCCGTGATCCATTTTGCGGCGCCCTGGCTGGGACCAGAGTGGTACGCCTTCCTGCAGGCGCCGCCGAAAGTGGTGGCCTCGGCACAGGCCGGCGGCTTGCTCGCGCCCGCCGGGGCGCTGGCGATTGGCTTGCTGATGCTGGTGTGCGCGGTGTACGCGCTGGCCGGCGCGGGGCTGCTGCGCTGGTTGCCTTTTGCCCAAATGGTGCAGGGGACGGTGGCTGCCATCTGCCTGTTGCGCGGCTTGCTGGTGTTGCCTTATTTATACAAATTCCCTGACCGTCTCTGGACCTTCGACGTGGTCGCTTCGATTATCTGGTTTGCCGCTGGCCTGGGCTTCCTGGTCGGTATCCTGCGTTCGGCGCGCGGCGAGCCACCTGCGGTCGCCAATTCCTCAGAAGTTCACGCCGGCGGAACTTAATGCTCCCTCCAGTGAGCTGGCGTCGAGGAGGGCGATGGCAAGGCGCTCCAGTTGGCTTTGATCGGCCCGCTCCAGTGCGCGCAGTAATTTTGGCGGTAACTTGCCAAACTGGACTTCGAGCTGGAGCTTGAGCGTCTGCCGCTGGCCTCTGGCTTCTCCTCTGGCTAGTCCTCGCGCTTCTCCTCGCGCTTCTCCTCGCGCCTCTCCTCGCGCCTCTCCTCGCGCCTCGCCTATTGCCTCACCGCGTGCTTCACCAATCGCTCGCCCCCTTGCCTCACCCTCGGCGGCCCCCTCGGCGGCGGCCTGCTTTTTGCATCGCTGAAGGATCAGCTCTGGGATAAGGTAGTTCAGGCTGTTCTTGTCCTCTTTCTCATGATCCAGGATAAATTGTTCGATATCCATAGCCAGTCTCCTTTGCCTTTCGGCGGGTAACGGTATTAACCAGTCTATGATCGTCTGCAGTTCATTAAGTTCCCCCGTTGTGCTTTGGTGGGCGTGTAATGATTGCAGCAGGCGAAGTTTTGCTGGGTAACGCAAGTCCATGCGGCGGCGCGTGCCCAGGCCGAGCAAATGCGCCGCCAGTACCAGGTCAACTGGTTCCAGACTAGCAATCAGCCTGTCCATGTGCGGGCGAAAATCAAGCAATTTGGCGATCCGGAATTGAAATGTGGTGCCGTAACCGCCACGCAGGTCGGTAGCAAAGTCGGGGCGCCAGGCCGGACTGGCGTCGCCAAAGATTGCCAGGCTGATCACAGGTATGTCGAAACGGTCACGCAAACGTGCGTGGTAGAGCGCCATGCGGTCCGCGAAACCGGCCTGGCGGCAGCATTGGATTTCCACATGCAGGCAGGTTTGCGTGCCGTCCAGCAGCGAGACGATCGCGGTGAAATCCACTGCGCGGTCGCCGGTGCGGCTATCGGCTGTCACTGGCGGAATATTGTTGTCGGGCAGGCCATACCCTCGCGGCCAATCGATGCTGCCATGGACATCGGGGAATAGGCGGGCCAGGACCTGCGGCAGGCGGCTGCGCAGCAAGAGCTTCCAGGCGAGGTCGGGGCGGTCCATGGCCCAGCATGCCAGCGGCCGGGGCAGGACGCCTTGCGCACCATCAGTAAACCTTGAGCCGGCCGGCAAAGTCTGCTATGCTTGCGGGCTTACCTCTTCCCACACCCGTCTTGACGCCGGGGTGGGCTATATTCACAGTCCTTAAGGGAGTTATTAATGCGTCACTACGAAATCGTATTTATCGTCCACCCGGACCAAAGCGAGCAAGTGCCCGCGATGATCGAACGTTACAAGACCAGCGTGACCTCGCGCGGCGGTAACGTGCACCGTGTTGAAGATTGGGGCCGCCGTCAAATGGCTTACTCGATCCAGAAACTGGCCAAGGCACACTACATCTGCATGAACATCGAGTGCGACAACGAAACTCTGGTCGAACTGGAAACTGCGTTCAAATTCAATGATGCCGTGCTGCGTCACCTGACCGTCAAGATGAAGAAAGCGGAAACCGCTCCTTCCCCGATGATGAAGTCGGTTCAGCGTGAAGACGCGGCCAAGAGCCATCGCGCCGAAGCTCCAGCAGCTCCTGCAGCGGCCTAATTCCTGACAGGAGACGGTCTGTACAACCAGCTCCGGGTTACCGCCCTGATCGCCGAACGGGATGAAATTCGTTACACCCCGGCCGGCCTGCCGATTGTGAATGCAAGCTTGCAGCACAGTTCGCAGCAGACAGAGGCAGGTATTGCCCGACTGACCGAGTTTGAGATCCCTGCCGTTGCGGCAGGTGAGTTGTCAAAGCGATTCAGTCAGGCGCCCCTTGGAGGCTTGTACGAGTTCACCGGTTTCCTGGCCAAGAAGAACCGCAATAGCAGAACCCTGGTGTTTCACATCATTGATTTTCGTGCTGTCTAAACAGCGCAATTTTTAAATACAGGAGCCTAAAATGGCATTCGGTAAAAAGTTCGACAAAAACAAGCTCAAGCTGAAAGAAAAGCGCAAGCAACAAAACCCTCTGTTCAAGCGCAAGAAGTTCTGCCGCTTCACCGCCGCTGGCGTTGAGCAAGTGGACTACAAAGACGTAGACACCCTGAAAGATTTCATCCAGGAAAACGGCAAGATCATGCCAGCACGCCTGACCGGCACCAAGGCGCACTACCAGCGCCAAGTTGACACCGCGATCAAGCGCGCCCGCTACCTGGCCCTGCTGCCATACACCGATCTGCACCACGCTTAATTAGCGATCAGATCAGAGATCCTGGAGAATTAATATGCAAATCATCCTGCTGGAAAAAGTTGTTAACGTCGGCAACCTGGGCGACGTGGTGAAAGTGAAAGACGGCTACGCCCGTAACTTCCTGATCCCTCAGAAGCTGGCACGCCGCGCTACCGCTGCTGCTGTTGCTGAATTCGAAGCCAAGCGCGCTGAACTGGAAAAAGCTGCTGCCGCCAAGCTGGCTGCCGCCCAAGCCCAAGGCGAAAAGCTGAACGGCATGACCGTGACCGTGACCCAGAAAGCCGGCGTTGACGGCCGCCTGTTCGGTTCCGTGACCAACTTCGACATCGCTGAAGCCCTGACCAAAGCCGGCTTCGCAGTGGAAAAGGCTGCTGTGCGCCTGCCAACCGGTCCTCTGAAGACCACCGGCGAGTTCCCAGTTGCAGTTGCCCTGCACACCGACGTGGTCGCAGAAGTGACCGTAGCTGTTGTCGGCGAAGCTGCTTAATCAGCGTCGTAAATACAGCAAAAAAGCCGGGTTCGCCCGGCTTTTTTTATTTTCAGGGATTCTTACGGCGTTGCCGAAGCAGGTATAATGCGCGCCATGAACGCCGCACCGCAGTCCGACCCACAAGTCGATTCCCTCCGCATCCCGCCGCACTCGATCGAGGCAGAGCAATCTGTCATCGGTGGTTTGTTGCGTGACAACGCGGCGTGGGACCGTATTGCGGACTTCATGAATGCGGAAGACTTCTACCGCTACGACCACCGCATCATCTTCGAGCAGATGATCCGCCTGATTAACTCGGGCAAGCCGGCCGACGTGGTGACCGTATTCGAAGCCTTGAGCATGCTGGGCAAGGCGGAAGAGGTGGGTGGCATGGCCTACCTGAACGCGATGGCGCAGAACACGCCATCGGCGGCCAATATCCGCCGTTATGCGGAAATCGTGCGTGACCGCGGCGTGCTGCGCAAGCTGATCACCGTGGCCGACGAAGTGTCGGGCAATGCCTTCAGCCCGCAAGGCAAGGACGTCAAGCAGATCCTGGACGAGGCGGAAGCGAAGATCTTCGCCATCGCCGAAGCCGGTTCGCGCGGCGCCGCCGGCTGGCTGCCGGTGCAGCCGCTGCTGACCCAGGTGGTGGAGCGCATCGATGAACTGTATTCGCGCGATTCGAGCTCCGAAATCACCGGCGTGCCGACCGGCTGGACCGACCTGGACAAGATGACTTCCGGCCTGCAGCCGGGCGACATGGTGGTGGTCGCCGGCCGACCCTCCATGGGCAAGACCGCCTTCTCGATGAACATCGCCGAAAACGTGGCGGTGGAAGCCGGCCTGCCGGTGGCCGTGTTCTCGATGGAGATGGGCGGCGTGCAGCTGGCGATGCGTATGCTCGGTTCGGTCGGCCTGCTGGACCAGCATCGCCTGCGTACCGGCAAACTGATTGACGAGGATTGGCCGCGCCTGACGCACGCCATCCAGAAAATGAATGAAGCCCAGGTCTACATCGACGAGACCCCGGCACTGAACCCGATCGAGATGCGCGCCCGTGCGCGCCGCCTGGCCCGCCAATGCGGCAAGCTGGGCCTGATCGTGGTCGACTACCTGCAGCTGATGCAGGGCAGCCAGCCGGGCGACAACCGCTCGGCCGAGATCTCCGAGATCTCGCGTTCCCTGAAGGGCCTGGCCAAAGAGCTGCATTGCCCCGTGATTGCGCTCTCCCAGCTGAACCGATCGCTGGAACAACGTCCCAACAAACGTCCCGTCATGTCCGACCTGCGCGAATCCGGCGCTATCGAGCAGGATGCGGACGTGATCATTTTCCTGTATCGCGACGAAGTCTATAACCCGGACTCGCCCGATAAAGGTACCGCCGAGATCATTATCGGCAAGCAGCGTAACGGTCCAATTGGTGCGGTGCGCCTGACCTGGATCGGTGCGTACACCAAGTTTGGCAATTACACCGGTAACCTGTCGATCTACCAAGGCGACTGATTACCAGGCGGGCCACGCTGGGTGGCTTTGCTGCAGTATCTACGAATCAACCAACGGAGAACAAAAATGTTTGGACGCTTGATGCCCACGGAGGGCAAATTCTTTGACATGTTTAACCAGCATGCCGAACTTTGCGTGAAGGGCGCCAAAGAAATGCTGGGCCTGATGGCCAACTTCGACGACCTGGAAAACCGTGTCCACGCCATCGAAAGCATCGAAAAACAGGCTGACAAGATCACCTACCAGGCGGTAGACCTGCTGCACAAGACCTTCATCACGCCGCTGGACCGCGACGACATCCACAAGCTGATCACCAAGATGGATGACATCCTGGACCTGATGGAAGATGCCGCCCAGACCGTGTCGCTGTACGACCTGCACTCCGTGACCCCGGAAGCGAAGCGCCTGGCCGAACTGGTCCTGGCCTGCACCGAAAAGGTGAAGGATGCCGTGGCCCTGCTGTCGAACATGGACAACGCCTCGAAGATCGTCGGCATCTGCGAAGAGATCGACCGCCTGGAGTCGGACGCCGACCACGTGATGCGCGCCGCCATGTCCAAGCTGTTCCGCGACGAACCGGACGTGCGCAACCTGATCAAGATGAAGGCCATCTACGAGATCCTGGAAACCGTCACCGACCGCTGCGAAGATGTTGCCAACATCATCGAAGGCATCATCGTTGAAAACGCATAATTAAAAAGACTATTTCATGAGCAATCTCGAAATTAGCATCTGGGCGCTGGGGGCACTGGTCTTCCTCGCACTGGTGTTCGACTTCATGAACGGCTTCCACGACGCCGCGAATGCGATCGCCACGGTGGTGTCCACCGGCGTGCTGAAACCGCAGACCGCCGTGATGATGGCTGCCTTCTTCAACTTCGTGGCGATCTTCGTGGTCGGCCTGAAAGTGGCGACCACGATCGGCAAGGGCACCATCGAGCCCTCGGTAATCGACCATTATGTGATCTTCGGGGCCCTGATAGGGGCCATCGTCTGGAACGTGATCACCTGGTACTACGGCATTCCATCCTCGTCCTCGCACGCCCTGATCGGCGGCCTGGTGGGCGCGGCGGTGGCCAAGTCCGGTACCGGTGCCCTGATCTCCGGCGGCTTGATCAAGACCGTGACCTTCATCGTGGTGGCGCCGCTGCTGGGCTTCGTGCTCGGTTCCGTGATCATGCTGATCGTGTCCTGGGTGTTCGTCAAATCGACCCCGCGCAAGGTGGATGGCTGGTTCCGCCGCCTGCAGCTGCTGTCCGCAGCCGGCTATTCGCTGGGCCACGGCGGCAACGACGCGCAAAAGACCATGGGCATCATCTGGATGCTGCTGATCGCTTCCGGCCACGTGGCTGCCGGCGACAAGGCGCCTCCGACCTGGGTCATCGTGTCCTGCTATGGCGCGATTTCGTTCGGCACGCTGTTCGGCGGCTGGCGCATCGTGAAAACCATGGGCCAGAAGATCACCAAGCTGAAACCGGTTGGCGGCTTCTGCGCCGAAACCGGCGGTGCAATCACGCTGCTGATGGCGTCCTTCTGGGGCGTGCCGGTTTCCACCACTCACACCATCACCGGCGCGATCGTCGGTGTCGGTTCGGCACAGAAGATGTCGGCCGTGCGTTGGGGTGTAGCGGGCAATATCGTGTGGGCCTGGATCTTCACCATTCCTGCTTCCGCCTTTATCGCGGCAGTGGCGTGGTGGGTTGGCAAGCACATCATGTAATTCGAAAACCCGGCTGCGGCCGGGTTTTTTTTCGTTGCGCGTGTCTCATATTTGAGATATCTTCTCTTTTATGGGAAATGCATTTGAAGACCGCCTGGTGCGGCGGCTGGCGGCCTTGCGCGAGGAGCGCGAGCTGTCGCTGGAAGAACTGGCGACGCGGAGCGGCATCAGCCGCGCCACCTTGTCGCGCCTGGAACGCGGCGAAACCAGTCCGACGGCAGAGATGCTGGGCAAGCTGTGTTCCGTCTACGCCATGCCGATGTCGCGCCTGATCGCGGAAGTGGAGCAGGCGCCGGTGCAGTTGATCCGCCGCGCCGAGCAGGCCGAGTGGCACGATCCGGCTAGCGGTTTCGTGCGGCGCATGGTGTCGCCGCCGGCGCGCGGCTTCAAGGCGGAGATGATTGAAGGGCGCTTGCCGCCCGGCGCCGTGATCGATTATGCGCAGCCGCCGGTGCGCGGCATGGAGCAGCATATGTGGATGTTGTCCGGCGAGCTCGATTACAGCATCGACGGCGTTACGCATCGCCTGCAGCCGGGCGATTGCCTGCGCTTCCACCTGTACGGCGCGACGCGCTTTTCCTGTCCCGGCCCTGGCGAGGCCCATTACCTGATTGCGATATGCGAACCATAGAGGAACTGGATGGCGCCGGGTTGCTGGCGCACGCCGGCCAGTTGGCGGAAGTGCTGCGCGCCTGCGTGCTGGCCGGCGCCAGTGTCGGCTTCGAGCTGCCATGCCCGCATGAGGAGACGCGGGCGTTCTGGCTTGGCCTGCGCGGCGCGGTGGAGCGCGGGGAACGGCGGCTGTTCGTCGTGCGTGGCGAGGATGGCTTTATCGACGGCACCCTGCAACTGGTGCTGGCTGGCATGCCGAATGGCCGGCATCGCGCCGAACTGTCGAAGATGCTGGTGCAGCCGCGCGCGCGCCGCCAAGGCCTGGCGCAGGCGCTGATCGGACACGCCGAGTCAGTCGCCCGCTTGTTGGGCCGCACATTGCTGGTACTCGATACCTGCACCGGCGAGCCGGCGGAGCGCATGTACCTGAAACTTGGCTACGAACGCTGTGGCGAAATCCCGCAGTTCGCTACGATGCCGGATGGCCGTCTGGGCGCGACTACTTTCATGTACAAGCTTCTGCCGCGCGTCACAGCGGCCGATCCGGGCGAGCCGGATTCGGTCGCGCTGATGGCGGAACTGGACGGCACACTGCAGTCGCTGACAGGCGACAGCGGCCGCACCTTGTTCAGCGCTGAAGAGGTGCGCGGCGCAGCCGGCCGTTTCGCGGTGGCGCGCGATGCGCAGGGCAGGGCGCTGGGATGTGGTGCGTTGCGGCCAATGGGCGACAGTGTGGCGGAAATCAAGCGCATGTACGCGCGCCCTGGCAGCAAAGGCATCGGCAGCGCGCTGCTGGCCTGGCTGGAAGCAGAAGCACGCCTGATCGGCTACCGTGCATTGCGCCTGGAGACGCGGCTGGTGAACTCGCGCGCCATGCAGTTTTACCTGGCGCACGGCTATCGGCGCATCGAAAATTTCGGCCACTATGCAGGCAATCCTGCAGCGGCCTGCTTCGAGAAGACGCTTTAGGCCGGGCCGTGGCAGCAGACGCCGATCTTGTTGCCGTCCGGGTCGCGGAAGTAGGCGCCGTAGTAGTTGGGGTGGTAGTGCGGCCGAAGGCCGGGCGCACCTTCGCAGCAGCCGCCAGTGGCCAGCGCCGCAGCGTGGGCCGCGTCAACCGCGGCACGCGTGGGCGCCAGCAAGGCGGTCATGGGCCCGTTGCCTGGCGCGGCTGGCTCGTTGTTATAGGGGCGGCCGATTATGAACAGCGGGCGGCCACCGCCGGCAGGCTGCCATGCCGCCCATGGTTTGCTGTCGTCGCAGAAGCGCTGCGCGTGGCCAAGCGCAGCCATAACGGCTGCGTGGAAACGGTAGGCGGCAGCAAGATCGCTGACTCCCATGAAGACGTGCGAAATCATAGTGCGCCCCTTACTGCTTTGACGTCGGTCAGGCCAGCGAGGATCTTCTCGATGCCATCCATTTTCAAGCTCTGCAAACCTTCCGCCAGAGCGGCGGTGCGCAGCTGCGGCAGCGTGGCGCGCTCGCGTACCAGCTGGCGCGTGCGCTCGCCCGGCACCAGCAGTTCGTGCAGGCCGATGCGGCCCCTATAGCCTTTGCTGCATTCCTTGCAGCCGACTGGCCGGTACAGCGTAAAGCCGCCGCGCGCGTCGCCGTGGCGTTCGCGCCAGGCATTGACGATACGCAGCTGGGCAGCGCGTGGGTCGGCGCGCCAGGCGTCGGTCTTCTGCAATTCTTCGCTGTACTCGGCCAGCAGCAATTCCAGTTCGGCCTCGCCCGGCTGGTAAGCCAGTTTGCAGTGCTCGCACAGGCGCTTGGCCAGGCGCAGGGCCAGCACGCCAAGCAGGGCGTCGGCCATGGCAAAGCGCTCGTTGCCCATTTCGTGCAAGCGGGCGATGGTGTCGGTGCTACTGGCGGTAGGCATGACGCCGAGCACCATGCGGCCGTTCAGGGCCGCTTCGATGGCCATTGCCGCCGTATCGCTGTCGCGCATGTCGCCGATGGCGACCAGGTCGGGATCGGCGTGCAGCACGGCGCGCAGGGCGGCGGCAAAGTCGGTGCCGGTTTCGCGCTGCACCGGGACCTGGCGCGCGCTGGGTTGCGTGATTTCCACCGGGTCCTCTATGGTCCAGACTTTGACGTCGGGACGTTCGAGCTGGAGCAGCAGCGAGTGCAGCGCGACGGTGCGGCCGGAACCGGCCGGGCCGCACAACAGGAACAGGCCGTGCGTGGTATCGATGGCGGCGCGC
>JBCNOX010000319.1:0-6230 GCA_039593645.1 Pseudoduganella sp. | reverse complement strand
GCCGCTGCAAAGCGCGGTGGCCCTCGCCTACAAGAGCGGCCAAGCGGCACCAAAAGTCGTGGCCAAGGGGCGCGGCCTGGTAGCTGAACAGATCATTGCCGTGGCCGCCGAACACGGCGTGCACATTCATGAGTCAAAAGAACTGGTATCGCTGCTGATGGAAGTGGACCTGGACCACCAGATCCCGCCACTGCTCTACCGTGTAATTGCGGAACTGTTAGCGTGGCTTTATCATATTGAAGCAGCGCAAAAGACTGGCCAGCCTCCGCCTCCGGCGCCCGATCTCAGCGTACCGACTGAATCCCCCAAAAACGGACTTTGATGCACAGCTATATTTCGGAATCGGACATGGAAAACTGGCATGATTTCGAGGTTGCTTCGCGCCGCGAGATCACTGCGCTGCTGCGCAGTATCGGGGAGAAGAACCAGTTGATCCGCATGCTGATCAAAGGCGAGTCCGATGTGTGCGTCACCTCCATCCTCGAGGTCGATGCCGATGGCGGCAACGTGATCCTCGACTGCTCGATCAGCCCCGACCAGAACCGCCGCATCCTTGGCGCCAAGCGGCTTTCCTTCGAAACTACGCTGGACAAGATCCGCATCATGTTCAGCGGCGAGCACATCGAATCGACCACGTTCGAAGGCAGCCCGGCCTTCAAGATGCCGCTGCCGGCGACCCTGGTGCGCCTGCAGCGCCGCGAGTTCTACCGCATTGCCACGCCGGTCACCAATCCCGTGCGCGTGCTGATTCCGCAGCCGGCCGAACTGGGCGGCGGCAGCAAGCCGTTTCCGCTGTCCGACATCAGCTGCGGCGGCATCGCGATCCTCGACAACAGCCTGGAATTGGGCGACACGATCGGCAAGGTCTACCACGACTGCCGCATCGAACTGCCGGAAGTGGCCACGATCACCACCGGCCTGCAGATCCGCAACTCGCTGGACCTGACGCTTTTAAACAACAAAACCAACCGCCGCCTCGGCTGCCAGTTTGTCGACATGCCGCGCTCGGCGCTGAGCGCCGTGCAGCGCTACATCACCAAGCTCGAGCGCGAACGCAACGCCCGCATCGCCGGCCTAGAATAATCAACAACTTAAAAAATAGGGACGTACCCCATTTTTGTAAAAATGGGGTACGTCCCTATTTTCTAAGTGTTTGATTAGACTTGCATGTTCATGATGTCGTGGTAGGCCTGCACCAGCTTGTTGCGCACTTGCACGGTGGCCTGGAAGTTGATGCTGGCTTTTTGCATCGAAATCATCACGTCCGACAGGTTGACTGAGTCGTCACCCATCTGGAAGCGCTTGGTCAGGCCCTCGGCCTTGTTCTGGCTGGCCTGGACCGCGTCCAGCGCCCCTTTCAAGGCATTGGTGAAGTCCGGCTTTTCCGCCACCTTCTCGGTCTGGATCGCCGGCGGCGTTGCAGAAGGCCGGGTGGCCGCCGCGTGCAGCTGGGCAATCATGGCTTGGATCTGGCTAGAATCAATTCCGCCTGTTCTCATTTGTTGACTCCAAGATACAATATTCCTGTTTTCAGGCTTCCAGAATACCCGTGTGAAAGCAAGGGGATAGCCTTGAGCAGGAAGGCAAACGGCCGCCTATTCAGGCCTTTAAAGGGCGCAACATCGCCTGATAATGTGCAACAGGCCCATTAACCCCACAGTGATTACCCATGGCTGCAGCCGCCGAACAAATCGATATCGACGATCCAGACGCCCAGCAGGCGCCCAAGGGCCGCTTCGCCTTCTTCCAGACCCCGATGGGCAAGATGGTGATCCGTGGGGCCGCCGTGGCGGGCATCCTGGCCTTGATCCTGATCCTGTGGCTGTGGAACCGGGAGCCGGATTACAAAGTCCTGTTCGCCAATTACACCGACAAGGATGGCGGCGCCATCACCGCGGCGCTGGACCAGATGCAGGTCAAGTACAAGCTGGCCGAGGGCGGCCAGGCTATTCTTGTGCCGGCCGAGCAAGTCCACAATGTGCGCCTGCGCCTGGCCCAGCAGGGCTTGCCGAAAGGCGGCAATGTCGGCTTTGAAGTCATGGAAAACCAGAAGCTGGGCGTGTCCCAGTTCCTGGAGCAGGTCAATTACCAGCGGGCGCTGGAAGGCGAACTGGCGCGCTCCATCCAGTCCATCGGCGCCGTCGAATCGGCCCGCGTGCACCTGGCCCTGCCGAAACCTTCCGTGTTCGTGCGCGACCAGCAAAAGCCGACCGCTTCCGTGATCCTGCAACTGCATGCCAACCGCATGATCGATCCGGCCCAGGTCAGCGCCATCGTGCACCTGGTCGCCTCTTCCGTACCGGAGTTGTCGCCGGCCAATGTGACCGTGGTGGACCAGGCCGGCAACCTGGTGTCCGACATCAACAAGAACGGCAACGCGGCCAACAACGCCAAGAACCTCGACGCATCCCAGCTCAAGTACGTGCAGGAGATGCAGAAGCAAGTCATCAAACAGGTCGAGTCGATCATCACTCCGATCGTGGGTGAAGGCAATGTGCGCGCCGAGGCAGTGGCCGACGTCGACTTCTCCGCCATCGAACAGGCGGCCGAGACCTACAAGCCGAATTCGCCGCCGGCCGCCTCCGCCATCCGCAGCCAGCAGAGCAGCGAGACCAGCGGCAATGCCAATGCCAATCCCGGCGGCATTCCGGGCGCCTTGTCGAACCAGCCGCCCGGCGTCGCCACCGCCCCGCTGACCACCACGCCGCCGGGCGCTGCCGCTGCACCGGGACAGCCGGGCACGGGTGCCGCGACCACCGCGACCGGCCCGAGCCATAAGGAATCGACCACCAATTACGAAGTCGACAAGACCGTGCGCTATGAACAGAAGGCAATGGCCGGACTGAAGCGCATGACCGTCGGCGTCGTAGTAAACTATCGTCGGACCATCGATAAAAACGGCAAGGTCGTGGTCAAGCCGCTGAGCGCTGACGAAATGGCCAAGATCAACAGCCTGGTCAAGGAAGCGATGGGCTACAACCAGGACCGCGGCGACTCGGTCAGCGTGGCCAATGCACCATTCGACGGCGTCGACCGGGAACCGGAAGCCCCGCTCGAATGGTGGCGCGACCCGGCCAACTTGCCGCTGGCCAAGGAGTTGGCGAAGTTCCTGATCACGGCCCTGATCCTGCTCTACATCCTGCTGCGTATCGTGCGTCCGATGATGCGTCCGGTATTCAAGAAGATCGACGAGATCAACGAGCCGGAACCGGAACCGGAACCAGCGCCGGTGGTCGAGCCGCTGGGCCCGACACCGGAAGAATTGCTGGCGGAGGAGATCGCCAAGATGGAAGAAAACACTGCCCGCACCTACCGCGACAACCTGGCGCTGGCGAAGAAACTGGCGCAGGAAGATCCGCGCATCGTCGCCAACGTCATCAAGGAATGGATAGGCAACAATGACTGAGAATACCGGACTGCAAAAGGCCGCCATTCTGATGCTGGCCATGGGGGAAGCCGAAGCGGCCGAGGTGATGAAGTTCCTCGGCCCGCGCGAAGTGCTGAAGCTGGGCGCCTCGATGGCCACCATGAAGAACATCCCGCATGAGATGGTGGTCGATGTGCTGGACGATTTCCGCGACCAATACGCGGCCGCGTCCACCGTGGGCCTCGATTCCGACGAATACATCCGCCAGGTGCTGACCAAGGCGCTGGGCGACGACAAGGCGTCCGTACTGCTGTCGCGCATTTTGGGTGGCAAGGATGCTTCCGGCATCGAATCGCTGAAGTGGATGGATTCGCAATCGGTGGCGGAACTGATCCGCAATGAACACCCGCAGATCATCGCCACCATCCTGGTCCACCTCGAGCGCGACCAGGCCTGCGAAATCCTGGGCCACTTCACGGACCGCCTGCGCAACGACGTGGTGCTGCGTATCGCCACGCTGGATGGCGTGCAGCCGGCCGCACTGCGCGAGCTGAACGACGTGCTGACCAAGCTCCTGTCCGGCAATGAAAACATCAAGAAGTCGACCCTGGGCGGCGTGCGCGCCGCGGCCGAGATCCTGAACTTCATGTCCGGCGAGCAGGAACAGAACGTGATGGACAACATCAAGAACTACGACAACGACATGGCGCAGAAGATCATGGACGAGATGTTCGTGTTCGACAACCTGATCGACGTCGACGACCGCGGCATCCAGCTGCTGCTGCGCGAAGTGCAGTCCGAAATGCTGATCATTGCGCTTAAAGGCGCCTCGCAGGACCTGCGCGACAAGATCTTCAAGAACATGTCGGCGCGTGCGTCGGAGATGATGCGCGAAGATTTGGAGAACAAGGGGCCGGTTCGCCTGTCCGAAGTGGAGACGCAGCAGAAGCAGATCCTGCAGATCGTGCGTCGCCTGGCGGATGAAGGCCAGATTGTGCTGGGTGGTAAGGGTGAGGATTCCTTCGTTTAAAAAGCCAAACCGGTAAACCGGTGTCAGACCCGCAGGGTCTGACACCGGGCCAGCAGCCGCCGCGTATCGGTGTCTGACCCTGGGGGTCAGACGGGTACGGCCATCCGGCCGGGTTACCGGCTTAAATGCAAGCAAAGCAATGACAAGCATCCCAAAAGAAAAACAAACCGCCTACCAACGCTGGGAATTGCAATCCTTTGGCGACACACGCCCGAGCGTCGTAGCCCAGCGCGAACGCGAAGAAGAGGAAGCGCGCGCCATTGCCGCGGAAGAAGCGGCAGCTGTAGCCGAAGTCGAGCAAGCCGAATACGAGACGGAACACGCGCCCGCCCCCAACTACCCAACCGAAGAAGAACTGGCAGCCATCCGCGAGGAAGCCCGCCAGCAAGGCTACGACGCCGGCTTCAAGGCCGGCCACGACGATGGCGTGGCGCAGGCCCTGGACGAGCAGCGCGCCGCCACCGAGCAAGCGCTCGCGCCAGTGCGCGATATCGCCGACAACTTCAGCGCCGCACTGCGCGAAGCCGACCAGGCCATCAGCAACGAGGTGCTGGAACTGGCCCTGCACCTGGCCAAGGGCATGATCAAGACTGCCCTGCGCGTCAAGCCCGAACTGATCCTGCCGATCGTGCGCGAAGCGATCGAATACCTGCCGGTGCTGCAGCAGCCTGCCCTGCTGATCCTGAACCCGGAAGACGCTGCCGTGGTGCGCGAAGGCATCGCGGAAGAACTGGATAAAGGCGGCTGGCGTGTGATCGACGACCCCACCATCGAACGTGGCGGCTGCAGGGTCGATACCGCCTCCAACCAGATCGACGCCACCGTGGCATCGCGCTGGCAACGCCTGAGCCTTGCGCTGGGCAAGGACATCGACTGGATCGACTGAGATGGGCGCCCCGGATCCCCAAGTGCATGCAGGCCGCTGGCGTTCCTACCTGAACGACTGCGCCACCCTGGTCGATTTCGTCGAGCCGATGCAGGTCTCGGGCCGCGTCACGCGCGTGGCGGGCCTGGTGATGGAAGCGGTCGGCCTGCGCCTGGCGGTCGGCGCGGCCTGCACCGTGCCCCTGCCCTCGGGCGGCAAGGTCGAGGCCGAAGTAGTCGGCTTTGAAGGCGACAAGCTGTTCCTGATGCCGCAAAGCGATGTCGAAGGGATCATTCCCGGCACCCGCGTATTCCCGGTCGAACAGAGCGTGCCAAAGCCAGGCGCCGTCAACCATCCGCGCCGCCGCCCCAGCGACCGCGCGCGTCACCTGCCGGTTGGCCCCGAGCTGCTGGGCCGCGTGGTCGATGGCGCCGGCCGCCCGCTCGATGGCCTGGGCCCGATCCAGACCAACGATTCGGCGCCGATCAATGTGCGCCCCGCCAATCCGCTGGGCCGCGCGCCGATCGTGGAAACGCTGGACGTCGGCGTGCGCTGCATCAACGCCATGCTGACTGTGGGACGCGGCCAGCGCATGGGCCTGTTCGCTGGTTCCGGCGTCGGCAAGTCGGTCCTGCTCGGCATGATGGCGCGCTACACCGAAGCCGACGTCATCGTGGTCGGCCTGATTGGCGAACGGGGCCGCGAGGTCAAGGAATTCATCGAGCAGATCCTGGGCGAGGAAGGCTTGCGCCGTTCAGTGGTCGTAGCAGCGCCGGCCGACACGCCGCCGCTGATGCGCATGCAGGGCGCCGCCTATTCCACAGCGATCGCCGAGCACTTCCGCGACAAGGGCCAGAACGTACTGCTGATCATGGACTCGCTGACCCGTTATGCGATGGCGCAGCGTGAAATCGCGCTCGCCATCGGCGAGCCGCCAGCGACCAAAGGCTATCCGCCTTCGGTGTTTG
>JBCNOX010000318.1:0-6234 GCA_039593645.1 Pseudoduganella sp. | reverse complement strand
CGGCGTGGCCTGGGCAGTCAACGTGAGCGTAGTGACGGGTTGCGGTCTCGTACTCGACGTGGGCGGTGTTGATGGTAATGCCGCGTGCTTTTTCTTCTGGAGCAGCGTCGATCTGGTCGTAAGCTTTAGCTTCGCCGCCGAATTTCTTCGACAGGACGGTTGCGATAGCAGCGGTCAGGGTGGTCTTACCATGGTCAACGTGACCGATGGTGCCAACGTTCACGTGCGGCTTAGTCCGCTCGAACTTTTCTTTTGCCATTTTAGACTCCTAACAAATGTTGAGTTGCTGGGCACGCGCCCGACTAATCAGATGGATACTGCAGAATTCTGGTGCCCTTGACGTGGATTGAACACGTGGCCTCTCCCTTACCAAGGGAGTGCTCTACCACTGAGCTACAAGGGCTTATTTTTACTACTGTGCTGCTTGGAGCGGGTGAAGGGAATCGAACCCTCGTCTTAAGCTTGGAAGGCTTCAGCTCTACCATTGAGCTACACCCGCGAGGTCCGACTTCTTTCGACTACAACTTCACTCAGCTTCCTGCATTTGGTGGAGGGGACTGGATTCGAACCAGTGTACTCATAAGAGGGCAGATTTACAGTCTGCTGCCTTTAACCACTCGGCCACCCCTCCGCGAAGGAACCGCAGAGTATGAAGCAACTTTCCAACACTGTCAATACCGTTATTTGCTTATTTCGCAAACGCTGCATGACCGTGCGCTTCGGGGCGAGATTGTAATGGCTACTCCTGCAAATTTGCAAGTGTTGTTTTTGCGTTGCACCTTTTGCTTTAAAATCGGTCAACTTATCCCGTACTCCGGAGCGCCAGTTCTGTGAAGAATTCTTCCCCCGGCTGGCAGCAGACGCTGGCCGCCAACCTGTTGATGCTGGCGGCCTACGCCGTGATCGGCCGCTTTTGCCTCTACCTGTCGCTGGCGCCGGGCTATGCCAGCCCCCTCTTCCTGCCGGCCGGGATCGCCCTGGCCGGAGTGGTGACCTTCGGCCCGCGCCTGCTGCCCGGGGTCGCGATCGGCGCCCTGATGATCAACTTCTTGCCCTTGCCGGGCGCGCCCAATCCGCTGACCCTGCCGCCGCTGCCGCAGGGACTGGCGGCGCTCGCCGCTGCCGCTGGCTCGGCGCTGCAGGCCTGGCTGGGCATGCTGTATTTCCGCCGTGCGATCCGCCCCGAAATTGGCGCTGGCCGCGACGTGCTGCGTTTCCTGTTGCTGGCGGTTTGCGTCACGCTGGTGAGCAGCACCCTGTCCAATGTGGCCGCGGTGGCGGCCGGCGCCATTGCGCCCAAAGGCTTGCTGACGAGCTGGCTGACCTGGTGGATTGGCGACGCCATCGGCGTGCTGCTGGCTGCGCCGCTGTGCTGGGTGTTGTTCGGGCAGCCGCGCGCGCTGTGGCAGCGCCGCCGCCTGCTGGTCGGCCTGCCGCAGCTGTTCCTGGTCACCTTGTGCGTGATGCTTTACGTGCTGGTGGCGCGCTGGGAAACGCGCCAGCACCTGGAAGGCTTCCGGCTCAAGGCGCAGCAGGTGGGCGACTTGCTGCAATCGCGCTTCAGCGAGCATGAGCGCTATGTATTCGCCATGGCGCGCGCGATCAACCGCTATGGCCGCGTAATGTCGGCGCGAGGCTTCGACAAGATTGCGCACGGCTATCTCGACCAGCGGCCCGAGTTGCTGTCGATGGCCTGGCTGCGCCCGGTGTCCGAGGCCGAGCGCCCGGCCTTCGAAATCTGGGCGCGCGATGCCATCGGCCCTGAGTTCCGCTTGATCGCCCCCTCCGGCGGCCCCGGACATACCCACAGCCATGCTGCGCACAGCCATGGCGAGGTGCCGCCCGGCGACCACATGGTGACCCTGTTCATCGAGCCTGCAGCCCGCCGCCACTACCAGGGCCTGGACTGGCTGGCCGAACCGGTGCGTGCCGCTGCCGTACGGGAAGCACTGCGTACCGGCAAGCCGGTGACCAGCGCGCCGGTCATGCTGTCGCAGCCCGGCGAAGGCAGTGGCGTGGTGCTGCTGCAGGCCGTCGATCCCGGCGATGGCCAGCCGGCCGTCGGCATGCTGCTGCTGGCCATGCAGATCGATTCCTACGTCAATGGCGCCTTGGCTACAGCGGACTTCCCACATATCCAGGCGCGCCTGGTCGACCGCGGCAAGCCGGGCCCGACCACCTTGATCGACCAGCTGTCGCGCGCGCCGAACGACGATGACTATTGGCGCAAGCTCAGCTTTGGCGGCCGCGATTACGAACTGGTGCTGGCGCCCTCTGCCGCCTACATGGTGCACCAGCACGGCTGGCAAAGCTGGCTGGTGCTGAGTGCCGGTCTGGTGCTGACTGGCCTGCTGGGCGCCCTGATGCTGCTGACCAGCGGCGAGCGCGCCCAGATCCAGCTGCAGGTGAAGGAGAGTACGATCCGCCTGCGCGAACGCGAAGCGCGCCTGCAGGCCATTCTCGACAAGGCAGCGGATGCGATCCTGACGATAGACGGCGCTGGCTTGCTGGTCTCTGCCAATGCGGCGGCCTACCGCCTGTTCGGCTATCCGGCGGAGGGCCTGGCCGGCATGCCGCTGGCCAGGCTGCTGCCGGAGGCGGAAAGCGACAGCGCGGCGCGCCTGTTGCGCAATATTGCCAGCGGCGCCACCCACGAACACGAGTCGAGCGGCCGCCGCCACGATGGCAGCATTTTCCCGATTGCGATCTCGGTGAGCGAGGTGGAACTCCCGGACGGCAATGTGTTCGTCGCCATCCTGCACGACCTGACCGAGCAGCAGCGCGCCCAGGAGCGCATCTACAAGCTGGCCCACCACGACCCGCTGACCGGACTGGACAACCGCCTGTCGCTCAACCTGCGCCTCGACCAGCTGCTGGCGCAGACCCGCCGCGCCAACGGCACGGCGGCGGTAATGTTCCTCGATCTCGACCACTTCAAGAAAATCAACGACACCCACGGCCACGCCACCGGCGACCAGTTGCTGGTCGCTGTCGCCGACCGCCTGCGCGAGCTGCTGCGCGAAGTCGACACCATCGCCCGCCTTGGCGGCGACGAATTCATCGTGGTCACCGGCGGCAACGTGACGCCGGCGGAAGCCAGCCAGATCGCGGTGCGCATCGTCGCTGCGCTGGCGGAACCGTTCCAGCTGGAGGGCAAGACCATCCATACCGGCACCAGTGTCGGCGTGGCCATGTTCCCGCCCGATGGCCACGACAGCGCCACCCTGCTGCGCCATGCGGATACCGCGATGTACGCGGCCAAGAGCCAGGGCCGCGGCAACTTCCAGTTCTTCGAAGCGGCCATGAACGCCGCCACCCACGACCGGCTGATGATGGAAAACCGCCTGTGGCAGGCGCTGGAACGCAAGGAGTTCGAGCTGTACCTGCAGCCGCAGGTAGAACTGGCCACGCGCCGCGTGATCGGCGCCGAGGTGCTGCTGCGCTGGCATCATCCGGAGCTGGGCATGGTGGGGCCGGATCGCTTTATTCCGATTGCGGAAGAGTCGGGACTGATCCTGCCGCTTGGGGAGTGGGTGCTGCAGCAGACAGTTGGCTTGCTGCGCCGCTGGCGGGGCTCACTGCGGCTGGCGGTGAACCTGTCGGCGCGCCAGTGCCACGGCGATGGGCTGCTGCCGCTGCTCGACCAGTTGCTGCGCGAGAGCGGGGTTGATCCTGCACTGTTGGAGCTGGAGATTACGGAGTCGGCGGCGATGCAGGATCCGGAACGCAGCCGCGACCTGCTGCGCGAGTTGCGGGCGCGCGGGATCAAGGTGGCAATTGACGATTTCGGGACGGGGTATTCGTCGCTCAGCTACCTGAAGCTGTTTGAAATTGACCGGATCAAGATCGATCGCGGGTTTGTGAAGGATATCGAGAGCGATCCGAATGATGCGGTGATTGTGGCAGCGACGATCGGGCTGGCGCATGCGCTGGGGCTGGGCGTGGTGGCCGAGGGCGTGGAGACGGAGGCGCAGGTGGAGTTCTTGCGCAGTAAGTATTGCAATGAGGCGCAGGGGTATTTGTTTGCGCGGCCGATGGGGGTGGCGGAGTTCGAGGCTCTTGCCGGGAGCTTGCCGGAACCCGCTTAAAACCGGTAAACCAGGGTCTGACCCGCAGGGTCAGACCCTGTCAGATCGGCTGTCTCGGGGTTGGTTCTGGGTCTTTGACTTTTTGAGAAGATCAACGGCGCACAACCCAACCCGTGGCTTCGAGACCCCGATTTACCGGTTTTAAGGCGACAAAGCCGCCAACACCTGCGCCTTCAACGCCCGAATCAGCGAAGTCTCATCCGGCGGCACCCCTTCCGGCGCCGGCTGCGCGCGATCCGCGTAGAACAATCCAAGCTGCACTCCCTGCACCACCAGCGGCAGCACGATAAAACTGCGCGCATCCGGCAGCAGATCCAGATGCCACTGCGGCAGCAGATCACGGATCTTCGGCGCGCTGGCATCCGCAATCATCAAATCCGCATCGTTCTCCAGCGCCAGGTGGAACAAGTCCTTCCCCTGCAGCGGGAACACAAAGCCCTCCAGGCGCAAAGCCCGCTTATCCCCCAGCGCAATGCGCGCCCTGAACTGCCCCGTCTTGGCATCCTTCAGGCACACGGTGGCAAAGCGGAACCCCATGCTGCGGTACAAAGTCTCCAGCACCGCCTGCACCAGCTCGTTGACGCGCGCCTTGCCTTCCACCCGCATCTCGGTCAGCTCCTGCACGCCCGCCAGCAAGCGCTCGCGCGCGTCATACGGCTTGCCGCTTGGGTAAGCGCCTTCCTTCGCGCCCGAATCCAGGCTCGCCAGCGCCAGCACGCTCGGCAAGGTTCCTGCAGCGGCGCCGGGCGCCTCGCCGGATTCCTGGTACGGATCGCCCGGCTCGCCGCTGGCACCGCCAGCCGCGCCATTGAGCTGCATGCTGTTCAACAAGGCATCCATGCTGCTGCGCGCCCGCGACAGCACCGTAGTCACCTGCTCGCGCTCCAGTCCCAGCGAAGTGCCAAAGCGCTGGTGCAACAGGCGCACATCGTCGGAAGCTGCGCCGCCAAGGCGCGTCAGGGCGCGCGCCGCATCCATGCTGAAGTGCACCACCTGCCGTATCCAATCCATGCGGTCCGCCGGGGGCCGCAAGGTGCTGCCGTACAAGGGCGTGAGCGAGCGGATGATCACGTCGGGAATCTTCCATTCGCGCAGCACGGTGGCAGTCAGGGTGTCGTAGGTGCTGCCCAGGATCATCTGCGAAGCCTGCGCCTGCGAATGTTCCCCGGCCACCACCAGCGCATTGATTTCACGGAAGCGGTCATGCTCGCGCGAGGCAATCAGCAGCGGACCCAGGTTCTTGAACAGCGCCCCGATCGCCGCTTCCTCGGCCTTCTGGTAGGGGCTGTAGCGCGCCAGCTCACGCCCCACCAGGCTGGCGCACAATGCCGCCTCCAGCTCTACCCGCACGCTTTGCGCATGCTTGCTGTTGGCCATGGTGTCGACCAGCAGCATGGCCAGCGCCGTGGTTTTCACATTATCGAAACCAAGCAGCGAAATCGCATGGGAAATTGTGGTTACAGGCGCGCCGGAGGCCTGGCGGTATTGCGGCGTGTTCGCCAGGCGCAGGATCTTCTGCGTCAGCGCGACGTCGGACAGTACGTGGTAAGCCAGGCTTTGCGTGCCCTGGTCGTCCGAATCGGCCATCTGCACCACGCGCGCGATCGACACGCCGAGCGCAAACAAGCCCTCATCGTCGCTGCATAGCTTTTTCAGCAGGTAGGCGCGGACCGGGCGTTCTTCTGGTGGATTGGAGCTCATGGCCCATTGTAGCCCCGGCAGCTATCAAATCGCGACGCGCACCCCAGCTTCGCGCCGCCCGGCAGGCCTGATGTTGTATTTCTTCAATATGTCCTGGTGCAGGCCGGCCAGCGCATTCAGCTTGTCGTTGGCGGGATCGAGGCGGCGCACCGTGGCCACCAGCGCCAGCGCATGGCGGCCAAGGGCATCGTCCCAGCCCTCGTTTTCCAGGCATTTCAGGATAGCCACTGCCGCATTGAAGGCCACCTGGGCATTGTCCGGCAGCTTGGCGACGGCTTCCAGCATCAGATCGACCGCGCCGCGGAAATCGCCCTTCTTTGCCAGCGCCGCGCCGGCTGCCACCATCTCGCCGACCTCGTTGCGGCTTTCGTCGGCCAGGCGCTGACCGAGTTCGGCGTGGCCGCTCTTTTCCATCATGCGCATGGCACGCTCCATGGCGCCCGGC
>JBCNOX010000317.1:0-6244 GCA_039593645.1 Pseudoduganella sp. | reverse complement strand
GGCTACCAGTTCGCCGGCGACCCCGGCTACCTGCTCGACAACATGCTGAAAGCCGTGGGCCAAAGCACGGAAAAAGGCGCCTACCTCACCAGCCTGGTGAAATGCTACGCGCCGCACGCGCCAAGCGCCGAAGAACTGCAGGCCTGCCGTCCCTACCTGCAGCGCGAGCTGGAACTGACGCAGGCCAAAGTCATCGTCGCCTTCGGCCACGGCACCGGCAAAGGCCTGCTGGGCGCCGCCGCACGCGGCCGCATCATGCTGCACGGCAGCGTGCCGGTCGTCGCCACTTACCACCCGGCCGACCTGCTGAAAAAGCCGGAAGAGAAAGCCAAGGCATGGCAGGACTTGTGCCTGGCCAAAGCCGCCCATGCCGGCCGACGCTAGGAGCTTCCACCGCAAATGGGGCCACCTTGCGCGGCCCCACGTCCGCGCGCTGGCCTGGCTGCTCGATTCACCCGACCTGCTCGACCCGGCCGGCCCGCACTGGCAGGGCAAGATCGCCACGCTGGGTCCCATTACTCCCGCCGTCGCCAACTGGCTGGACGACCTCGACGCCGACCCGGCTCCGCTGGAGGCAGCTCTCGGCAACCGCTATTACTCGCGCCTCGGCCTGTATGCCGAAAAGCTGATGGCCTTCTATTTCGCGCAACACGGCGCGCTGGCCGCCCACGGCCTGCAGGTTCGTGACGGCAGGAACGGCACCATCGGCGAGTTCGATTTCCTGCTGCGCGAAGAAGGCAGCGACAACCTGCGCCACATCGAATTCGCCACCAAGTTCTATCTGCTGGACGGCGACCCCGACACTGGAAATTACAACCGCCTGGTCGGCCCCAACCTGGCCGATACGCTGGGCCTGAAGATGCGCAAGATCTTTAACGCCCAGTTGCAGCTCTCCCGGCATCCCATCGCGCAGAAAGTCGCCCCGGCGCCGGTCACCAAGGCCCAGGCCCTGGTGAAGGGCTGGCTGTTCTATCACGCCACCGAGCCCGCGCCACAGATTGAAGGCATCTCGCCCGATCATTGCCGCGGCCATTGGCGAACCCATAGCGAGCAAGCCAGCGCGCCAGGCGAGCAATTCATCGTGATGCCGCGCCTGCAATGGCTGGCCCCCTTGCGCACGCCGGCTGTACGCAGCGAAAACGCGCCGACCCCTGCGCCCTTGGCGCGCGGCGAACTGCTGGACGTCCTGGCGGAAAAATTCGTCAGCGACCCAGGCCCGGTCCTGGTCGCAACAGTACGGGAGGAGGCAGGCTGGCTGGAGGAAGTGGAGCGTGGCTTTGTGGTGCCGGATGACTGGCGCGCCCGTGCCCAGGCGCGCCGCAGCGACGGGGCCTTGCCCGCCTAGCTCAATGTTTGTGCTCGCCGATCAGGCTGAGCGAATCGTGCTTGCGCTGGTTGGCTGCGTGCAGGGCCATGATGGCCAGCATCGATCCCGCCAGGAACAAGCCAAACAGCACGATGATGGTGTTCAGGGCCAGGCCCAGCTTCACCATCGTGGCATATACGGCCAGCATGGTCAGGATGGACAGGTTCTCATTGAAGTTCTGCACAGCGATTGAGTGCCCGGCGCTCATCAGCACGTGGCCCCGGTGCTGCAGCAATGCATTCATCGGCACGACGAAGAAGCCGGACAAGGCGCCAACCACCAGCAACAGTACATAGGCGATGCGCAGGTCGTGAACGAAAATCATCGACATGACGATCACGCCCATCGCGATCCCGAGCGGAATCACCGACAGCGCCTTGCGCAAGGTAATGTAGCGCGCGGACAGCACGGCGCCCAGCGCCACCCCGACCACGACGATGGCAACGGTGGTGGTGGCCTTATTCAGCGGCATGCCGAGCGATTGCCTGGCCCATTCCAGCACGATGAATTGCAGGGTTGCGCCGGCGCCCCAGAACAGGGTGGTGACGGCCAGGGAAATCTGCCCCAGCTTGTCGCGCCACAGGATGCCGCAGCAGCCGGCGAAATCCCGGATCAGCAGGAAGGGATTACGCTCCTGCCGCTCGTAGACATAGCCGGTGTCCGGTATGCGCAGGTTGAACACGGTCGCCAGCAGGTAGACGGCGCCAACCCAGGCCAGCGCAATCTCGCTGACCGTGTCGAAGCCGGTCTCGATGCCCGGCACGTCAAGGGCCAGCAGCGCGGCCGAGACGGGGCCGCCGATCAGGGCGCCGCCCAATGCGGTGCCAAGGATGATCGAGCTGACGGTCAGGCCTTCGATCCAGCCGTTGGCGGCTACCAGCTTTTCAGGCGGCAGCAGTTCCGTGAGGATGCCGTACTTGGCGGGGGAATAGATCGCGGCGCCCAGGCCGGCGACAGCATAGGCGGCCAACGGGTGCACGTTGTAGAAGAACAGGGCGCACCCGAAAATCTTGATCATGTTCCCGATCAGCATGACGCGGCCCTTGGGCAGGGCATCGGCAAAAGCGCCGACGAAGGCAGCCAGCAGCACGTAGAACAGGACGAAGGTCTCCTTCAGCATCGGCGTCATCCACGCCGGTGCTTTCATGGTTCCCAACATATAGATTGCGACGATCAGCAACGCAGAATCGGCTAGCGACGAGAAGAACTGCGCCGCCATAATGGTGTAAAAACCTCGTTTCATTGCGTCAGTGCTTATGCTCTCCGATCAGGCCGAGCGAGTCGTGCTCCCGCTGGTTGGCTGCGTGCAGCCGCATGATGCCCAGCATGGAGCCGGCAACGAACAAGCCAAACAGCACGATGATGGTGTTCAGGCTAAGGTGCAGCTTCACCATCAGCGAGTACATCGCCAGCATCGTCAGGATCGACAGGTTTTCGTTGAAGTTCTGTACCGCGATCGAGTGGCCCGCGCTCATCAGTACGTGGCCGCGGTGCTGCAGCAGTGCATTCATCGGCACCACGAAGAAGCCCGACAGCAGGCCAACGATCAGCAGCAGGGGATAAGCCAGGCGCACGTCGTGCACGAAGATCATGCCCATGACAATGATGCCCATGGCAATTCCCAGCGGGATCACGGTCAGCGATTTGCGCAGCGTGATGAAGCGCGCCGACATGCCGGCGCCGACTGCCACGCCCACCGCAACGATGGCGATGGTGCTGGTCGCCTTGTTCAGCGGCATGCCCAGCGATTGCTTGGCCCATTCCAGCACGATGAACTGCAGGGTCGCGCCGGCACCCCAGAACAGCGTGGTCACGGCCAGCGAAATCTGGCCCAGCTTGTCGCGCCACAGGATGCTGCAGCAGCCGGCGAACTCGGAGATCAGGCGCAGCGGGTTGCGTTCCTGGTGATCGTAAACATAGCCGGTGTCCGGAATGCGCAGGTTGAACAGTGCCGCCAGCAGGTAGGTGACGCCGACCACCGCCAGCGCAATTTCGGCCGTCGTGTCGAGGCCTGTCTCAATGCCGGGAATGTCGATCTGGAGCAGGGTGGCCGCGACAGGCCCGCCGATCAATGCGCCGCCCATGGCAATGCCGAAGATGATGGAGCTGACGGTCAGGCCCTCGATCCAGCCATTGGCCACCACCAGCTTTTCCGGCGGCAGCAGTTCGGTCAGGATGCCGTACTTGGCCGGCGAGTACACCGCGGCGCCAAAACCGACCACGGCGTAGGCTGCCAGCGGGTGCACGTGATAGAAAATCAGCGCGCAGCCGAAAATCTTGATCAGGTTGGAAATGAACATGACCCGGCCCTTAGGCAGGGCATCAGCGAATGCGCCTACAAATGCCGCCAACAGCACGTAAAACAGCACAAAAGTCAGCTTCAGCAATGGGGTCACCCATGCCGGAGCTTGCATGGTCACCAGCAGGTCGATCGCCACAATAAGCAGCGCATTGTCTGCCAGCGACGAAAAGAACTGCGCGGCCATGATGGTATAGAAACCACGATTCATTCAGGACGCCAGATAATTATCTCGGGATGCTTTATACCATGGAAAGTATGGTTTCCAAAGATTTCACCCTGCACGTGGCTGGCGCAAAAGGTAAAATGCTGCATTCTTTTTCACCGGTTTTTTGTCATGCCAAGGCCCATCGTCGCGCACATTCATCTCGCTGCAATGCAACATAACCTGGCGCGCGCCAAAGCCTGCGCACCGGGCGCCAAAGCCTGGGGCGTGGTGAAAGCCAATGCTTACGGGCATGGACTGGAGCGCGGCATGCGCGGCTTTGCCGCAGCAGACGGCCTGGCGCTGATCGAACCCGACAACGCCGTGCGCCTGCGTGAGCTGGGCTGGACCAAGCCTGTCCTGCTTTTAGAGGGTTGGTTCGACACGGCGGACTTGCTGTCGATGGCGGAACATAGTATTGAAGGCGCGGTGCACTGCATCGAGCAGCTGGAAATGCTGGAGCGCACCCCGCTGGCGCGTCCCGTCAACGTGCACCTGAAGATGAATACCGGCATGAACCGCCTGGGCTTCAAGCCCGGCGAATACGCTGCCATCCATGCCCGCCTGCGCGCCATCCCGCACGTCGGCACGATTACCCTGATGACCCATTTCGCCAATGCCGACGAACTACACCATCCGTGCATGCCGCTGGCGGAACAAGTGCGCCGCTTCAACGAGGGCACGGCAGGCCTGCAGGGGCCGCGCAGCTTGTGCAATTCGGCCGGCATCCTGCACATGCCCGACCTGGGCGCCGTGTTGGCGACGGATTGGATCCGCCCCGGCATCATGCTGTATGGCGGCACCCCCGGCGGCAAGACTGCCGAAGAATTCGGCCTGAAGCCGACCATGACCTTGTCCAGCGAATTGATCGGCGTGCAGGAAATCGGCCCGGGCGACTACGTCGGCTACGGCAGCCGCTTCAAGGCCGAGCAGGCTATGCGGATCGGCGTGGTGGCTTGCGGCTATGCCGACGGTTATCCGCGCCACGCGCCGGTCGATACGCCAATCCTGGTGGATGGCGTGCGCACCCGCCTGGTTGGCCGCGTATCGATGGACATGCTGACGGTCGACCTGACCAATGTGCCGAACGCCCGCGTCGGCAGCAAGGTCGTGCTGTGGGGCGAAGGCATGCCGATCGACGAAGTGGCGACTGCCTCCGGCACCATCGGCTATGAATTGATGTGCGCACTGGCGCCGCGCGTGCGCGTGGCGGAGGCATAAGCAGATGGCCAAGGCCAAGACCAATTACACCTGCAGCGAGTGCGGGGGCATCAGCAGCAAGTGGACCGGCCAGTGCTCGTCCTGCCAGCAGTGGAACACCATGGTGGAAACCGTGATCGAAGCCGCCGGCGCCAACCGCTTCTCGCAAGCCCAGCACCAGTCGCTGGCGCAGACTGCTCCGGTACTGTCCTTGCAGGATATCGAGGCGCTGGACGTGCCGCGCTTCGGCACCGGCATTGAAGAATTCGACCGCGTGCTGGGCGGCGGCCTGGTGGCGGGCGGCGTAGTGCTGATCGGCGGCGATCCCGGCATCGGCAAATCGACCCTGCTGCTGCAGGCGCTGGCCAATATGTCCAAGGTCAAGAGCGTGCTGTATGTCAGCGGCGAGGAATCGGGCGCCCAGATCGCGCTGCGCGCCAAACGCCTGGCGGTGGACGCCAAGGAACTCAAGCTGCAGGCTGAAATCCAGCTCGAAAAAATCCTCGGCACGCTGGCCGACCTGAAGCCGCAAGTGGCAGTGATCGACTCGATCCAGACCCTGTATTCCGATGCGCTGGCTTCGGCGCCCGGCTCGGTGGCGCAGGTGCGCGAATGCGCGGCCCAGCTGACGCGCGTGGCCAAGATGAGCGGCACCACCATCATCCTGGTCGGCCACGTCACCAAGGAAGGCTCGCTGGCCGGGCCGCGCGTGCTGGAACACATTGTGGACTGCGTGCTGTACTTCGAAGGCGACAACCACTCCAGCTTCCGCCTGGTGCGCGCGATCAAGAACCGCTTTGGCGCGGTCAATGAACTGGGCGTGTTCGCGATGACGGAGAAAGGCCTCAAGGGCGTGTCCAATCCGTCGGCGCTGTTCCTGTCCTCGCATGAGAACCAGGTGCCCGGCTCCTGCGTCATGGTGACGCAGGAGGGCACGCGCCCGCTGCTGGTGGAAGTGCAGGCCCTGGTCGATACCAGCCACCTGCCCAACGCGCGCCGCCTGTCGGTCGGCCTGGAGCAGAACCGCCTGGCCATGCTGCTGGCCGTGCTGCACCGGCATGCCGGCATCGCAGCCTTCGACCAGGACGTTTTCATCAACGCGGTGGGCGGCGTGAAGATCACCGAACCGGCGGCCGACCTGGCTGTCCTGATGGCGATCAATTCCTCGATGCGC
>JBCNOX010000316.1:0-6286 GCA_039593645.1 Pseudoduganella sp. | reverse complement strand
CACACCAATGCTTCCGAACTGGCTGCCGTGTCGACCGGCGCCGCGATCTGGTCCATCGTGCTGGTGACCGTGATGGGTACCATGATGGCGATGAATACGCTGGTGGCGCATGAAGTCGGCGCCGGCGGCTATGAGCGCATTCCGCACCTGGTGCGCCAGGGCTTGTGGAAGGGCCTTGGCGTCGGCCTGGTGGCAATGCTGCTCGCCAACCTGGCCACCCTGCTGTTCGACCATCTGCAACTGGCGCCGGAAGTGAACCAACGCGCTTCCCTGTTTGTGCACTTCATCAGCATCGGCCTGCCGCCGTTCGCCTGCTACCGCGCGCTGTATGGCTACAGCGCCAGCATCAACCAGACCAAGCCGGTGATGGTGATCGCCTTGATCGGGCTGGCCTTCAACGTTTTCGTGAACTGGCTGCTGATCTTCGGCCATTGGGGCTTGCCGGCCATGGGCGGCGTTGGTTGTGCGGTGTCGACCGGCCTTTGCATGTGGCTGATGCTGGGCGCCATGCTGCTGTGGATGCGCATCTCGCGGGCTTATCGCGCCACCTACCCCTTCACGCATTGGGAGTGGCCGCACTGGCCGGAAATCCGCAACATGCTGAAACTCGGCCTGCCGATCGGCGTGACCTACTTCGCCGAGGTCAGCGCGTTTGGCGCGGTGGCACTGCTGGTGGCGCGCTTTGGCGTGATTGAACAGTCGGCGCACCAGATTGCGCTGAACTTCTCTTCCCTGGTGTTCATGGTGCCGCTCAGCCTGGGCATCGGGATGGTGACGCGCGTGGGACAGGCGTTGGGCGAAGGCGATGCGCGCCGGGCCCGTTCGGCTTCATGGGTCGGGCTGGCCATGTCTCTGGCGTTTGCCGTGGTGTCGGCGGCCTTCATTGCGCTGTTCCGCAACGAGATCGCGGCGGCCTACACCAGCGACGTGGCTGTGCAGCAGACCTGCGTCACCCTGCTGCTGTTTGCGGCGCTGTTCCAGTTGTCGGACGCGACCCAGGTCGCGGCGGCTTGCGCGATTCGCGGCTACAAGGTGACGCGCGGACCGATGCTGATCCAGTTGCTGGCCTTCTGGGTCTTTGCGCTGCCGGTCGGCTGCCTGCTGGGGCTGTGGAAGGAAATGGCGGCGGCCGGATTCTGGATCGGCCTGGTGCTCGGCCTCACAATTGCTGCCATTTTGCTCACAGCCTATCTGCGTACACTGTCGAATTCCCGTGTGGCCGAAGGAAAAACGGCATAGGCCATTGCATTCCGAATATCAGAGGGAGCGGGTTCTGGTATCGTCTTGCGATTCGTAAGTAAACCATTCCGGGACAAACAATGCGCCTTATCCTCACCCTGGCAGCCCTGCTGGCTGCCGGAACCGCTTCCGCCGAACGTCTGACTCTCGAACGCCTGTACGCCGATCCGGCCCTGTCCGGCCCAGGCGTGCGCGCCCTCAAAGTGTCGCCGGATGGCGCCCGCGTCACCTTCCTGCGCGCCCGCCCGGACGACCAGTACCAGATGGACCTGTGGGAGTACAACATGAAGGACAAGACCACGCGCCGCCTGGTCGACTCCAAGGCCCTGGTCCCGGTCGAGAATTTGTCCGACGCCGAAAAAGCGCTGCGCGAGCGTGCCCGCACCGCGGCGCTGAAAGGCATCATTTCCTACAACTGGTCGCCGGATGGCAAGCAGCTGCTGGTGCCGCTGGCCGGCAACCTGTACTTGGTTGACCTGTCCAAGCCTGACAGCGCACGCCTGGTGGCGTCGGGCAGCGTGATCGATCCGAAGATTTCGCCGAAGGGCAAATACGTTTCCTTCGTGCGTAACCAGAACCTGTTCGTGATCGACCTGGCGACCGGAAAGGAGCGCCAGTTGACCACCGACGGGAAGGGCACCGTGCATAACGGCGAAGCTGAATTCGTGGCGCAGGAAGAGATGCACCAGTTCACCGGCTACTACTGGGCGCCGGACGATTCCGCGATCGCCTTCCGCTGGTATGACGAGGCGCAAGTGCCGGTAGCGCGCCGCTTCGAGATCTACGCCGACCGCACCGACGTGGTGGAGCAGCGCTACCCTGCTGCCGGCGATCCGAATGCCATTGTGGGCCTGAAGATCGTTTCGCCAACCAGCGGCGACATCCGCGACGTGGACCTGGGCGCCAACAAGGATATCTACCTGGTGCGTGCCGACTGGAGCAAGGATTCCAAGTCGCTGTTCTTCCAGCGCCAGTCGCGCGACCAGAAGACGCTGGAGCTGATTGCTGTCGATGCCGCCACGCTGGCGCAGCGCCCGGTGCTGACCGAAACCGCGAAAACCTGGACCACCATTCACGACAACCTGCGATTCCTGGAAAGCGGCAAAGGCTTCATCTGGTCGTCCGAGCGTACCGGCCGCAACCACCTGTACTTCTACGGCATGGACGGCAAGCTGAAACACGCCATCTCCAAAGGCGAGTGGGGCTTCGACGACGTGCTGGCGGTCGACGAGAAGGCCGGCAAGGTCTTCGTTTCTTCCAACAAGGACGCGGTCTACGACAAGCAGGTCTATGAGCTGAAACTGGATGGCTCCACTGCCGACAAGCCAAAGCGCATCACCCAGGCTGACGGCTGGCACGATGCCTCCTTCTCCAAGCATGGCGAAGTATTCGTGGATACCTGGTCCGATCCGGCGACTCCACCACAGGTGTCGATCCGCCGTCCGGACGGTGCGCTGGTCAGCTGGCTGGAGAAGAATGAAGTCAACGAGTCGCATCCATACTTCAAGTACAAGTCGGACCAGTTGCCGGTCGAATTCGGCAATATGAAGGCGAAGGATGGCCAGACCCTGTACTACTCGATGATCAAGCCGTACAAGTTCGACGCCAGCAAGAAGTATCCGGTCTACCTGTCCACCTACGGCGGCCCGCACTCGCAGCACGTGACCCGCAAGTGGGACAGCCAGCAGTTCGACCAGTACATGGCACAGCAAGGCTATGTGGTATTCCGCCTGGATAACCGCGGCTCCTCGCGCCGCGAGCGCGTATTCACCGATGCGATTTACCGCAACCTGGGCAAGGTCGAAGTGGAAGACCAGCTGACCGGCATCGACTGGCTGGGCCAGCAGCCGTTCGTGGATGCCAAGCGCATTGGCGTATACGGCTGGAGCTACGGCGGCTTCATGACCCTGCGTCTGCTGTCGCAGGGTTCGGACAAGATCGCGGCGGGCGTGTCCGGCGCGCCGGTGACCGACTGGGGCTTGTACGACACCCACTACACCGAGCAGTTCATGGACCGCCCTTCCGAGAACGTGGAAGGCTACAAGCAGTCGAATGTGTTCTACCACGTCGATGGACTGAAATCGAAGCTGCTACTGATCCACGGCATGGCAGACGACAACGTCCTGTTCACCAACACCACCAAGATGATCGATGCGCTGGTGAACCGCGGCGTGCAGTTCGAGTTGATGACCTACCCGGGTGCCAAGCACGGCGTCTCGAACCGCCTGGCCAAGCGCCACGTGCAAACCTATATCGACGCCTTCTTCCGTAAGCACCTGAAGCCGGAATCGAACTAAGGCCTGGGGCCGCGCGCCCTCGCCTGCAAAGCCCGCCCGCGTTAGCTGGCGGGCTTTTTCTTTGCGCGGGATTGTCGATTTGGGCTCTCCTCATCCGTCGTGGTGGTACGATCAACCACCACCTACGGAGGCGTCATGTCCCTGCAACTTTTCTATCATCCCCTTTCCTCTTACTCGATGAAGGCGCTGATTGCGCTGTATGAGAACGGCACCCCGTTCGAGTACCGCATGCTGTCGGCCGAGCATCCCGAGAACTGCGCGCAGTTCGCCGCGCTTTGGCCGATCCAGAAATTCCCTATCCTGCTGGACGGCGAACGCATGGTGGCGGAGGCCAGCATCGTGATCGAGCACCTGGCGCTGCATTATCCCGGGCCGGTGAAGCTGCTGCCCGCCGATCCCAAGGCCGCGCTGGAGGTGAGGATGATGGACCGCTTCTTCGACAATCACATCGCCACGCCGCAGCAAAAGCTGGTGGCCGACGTCTTGCGCCCTGAGGGAGAGCGCGATGGCTACGGCACGTCCGAAGCGCGTCGCAAGCTCGACACGGCCTACGCCTGGCTGGACCAGGTGATGGCACACCGCACCTGGGCAGCCGGTGGGGAATTCAGCTTGGCTGATTGTGCGGCCGCGCCTTTCCTGCTGTACGCGCACTGGTCGCATCCGATTCCGGCCAGGCATGAGCACGTGATGGCTTACCTGCACCGACTGCGCCAACGCCCCTCATTCGCCCGCTGCTGGGCCGAGGCGAAGCCATACCGGCACATGTTCCCGCTTGGCGTCCCGCCTGGAGAGGAGTGATCCGCGTGGCACAAGTGCCTGCGAACCCAACATGGGCTCAAGTCAATCCTGAGCAGGTAAATGGCAAAGAAAAGGGCCAGCGTGCACATTGTGCATGCCGGCCCTTGGTGACTCGGCTTACTGGCGGTTGCCGCGGTCGATCAGTTCGTCAGTGGCGTCGTCGATCGCTTCACGCAGGTCACCACGCTCTTTCTGCAGTTTGCCTTCCACCTGCTTGGCAACACCTTTCACCTGCTGCTTCGAGCTGCCGATCAGTTCACCAGTTTCTTCCTGGATCTTACCGCCGATTTCCTTAGCCTTGCCCTTCACTTGGTCTTTGTTCATGATGCGCTCCTCGTTAAAAAAGTGCGACGAGCAAATGATACGAATAGGCATCGACACCTACTGTTCGCAAGCTAACAGAACCGACCTTTACGCCAGACTGAAGCCAGCCATGGCTGCTGTTCGCGCGGCAATCCTGCCGGGCGGTAATAGTGCGTGATGGGTTCGAAGCCGGCTGCGGTCACGACCGCCGACCAAGTCTCGAAATCGTAGTAACACCCGTAGCGTGGGCCGTTCCATCCTTCTTCATTGTGGCCACGCGGGTTTGAGCTGAACAGGACCCCACGCGGCTTCAATGCTGCATGCAGGCGAGACAAGACCTCCGGCAGCGCGGCGCTGGGGACGTGGAACAGGGAGGCGTTGGCGAAGATGCCGTCGAACGAAGACGGCGGCAGGTCGAGCGCGATGAAGTCCTGGTGCAGGACAGTGCACCCGCTCCAGCTTTGCGCCATCTCGACGAAATGGGCCGAGCCATCGAGGCCTACCGGCTCATGTCCAAGCGACTTGAACGTGCGCAGGTCGCGGCCCGGGCCGCAACCGAAATCGAGAATGCGGAACGGGGGTGTTCCTTCAATCGCATCGAGCAGCGCCGCAATATTCTGGCTTACGTCGTGGTCACGCGTACCTTCAAGGAAGGCTTGCGCGTTGCGTTCGTAATGCTCCAGCGTGCGGCGGGTAATCTGCTCGATGTCGTCCATTCCCCTACTTTACCAGACGCGCACGCGCTGTTCCGGCGCCAGGTACAGCTTCTGGCCCGGCTTCACGTCGTAGGCCTGGTACCAGGCGTCCAGGTTGCGCACGGTGTAGGTGCGCCACTTGGCCGGCGAGTGGCCATCGGTCATGATCTGGTTGCGCAGCGAGGCGTCGCGTGCCTTGTTGGCCCAGCTTGCGGCATAGCCATTGAAGAAATCGCGGTCCTGCGCCGGAGTAGCTTTGCCGCCCAGCGAAACGTGGTACGCATCCAGCGCCGCAGCCAGGCCGGCCAGGTCGGCCAGGTTTTCGCTCAGGGTCAGGGTGCCGTTCAGCTTCAGGTCAGGGAAGGCTTCATAGGCGTCGTACTGCGCCACCAGCTTGGCGGCAGCCTGCTTGAAGTGCTCGCCGTCTTCCTTGGTCCACCAGTCACGCAGGCGCCCCTTGGAGTCGAACTGGGCGCCCTGGTCGTCGAAGCTGTGACTGATCTCGTGGCCGATCACCGCGCCGATGGCGCCGTAGTTCAGCGCATCGCTCGCCTTCATGTCGAAGAATGGCGGCTGCAGAATCGCGGCCGGGAAGTTCAGTGCGTTTTGCATCGGCATGTTCACTGCGTTGACTACGTGCGGCGGCATGCACCATTCGGTCGGATCAACCTTCTTGCCCAGCTTTGCCAGTTGCTGCCTGTAGTGGAACTGTTCGGCGCGCAGCGCGTTGCCCATGGCGTCGTCAGGTTTGATCTCCAGGCCTTCGTAGGAAGTCCATTTGTCCGGGTAGCCTACGCCCACGTACAGGGTGCGCAGTTTTTCCTGGGCTTCCTTCTTGGTCGCTGGCGCCATCCAGTCCAGCGCATCGACACGCTTGCGGAAGGAATCGACGATATTCGACACCATGGTTTGCAGGCGTGCCTTGGCTTCGGCCGGGAAGTAACGCTCGACGTA
>JBCNOX010000315.1:0-6288 GCA_039593645.1 Pseudoduganella sp. | reverse complement strand
ATGCTGGCCACCCGCTTCGCCGGCCTGCTGCCTTTGATGACGGATGACGAAGCACTGGAAGCCGCCGCCGTGCAATCACTGATCAGCGGATTCACCGTCGAAGGCTGGAAGGTGCGTCCCTTCCGCGCCCCGCACCACACCTCGTCCGGCGCCGCGCTGGTTGGCGGCGGCAGCGTGCCCCGCCCCGGCGAAATCTCGCTTGCCCACTGCGGCGTTCTTTTCCTCGACGAACTCCCTGAATTTGACCGACGTGTGCTGGAAGTCCTGCGTGAGCCACTCGAGTCTGGCCGCGTCACCATCGCTCGCGCCACGCGGCACGCAGACTTCCCTGCGCGCTTCCAGCTGATCGCTGCCATGAATCCCTGTCCCTGTGGTTACCTTGGGCACCCTGCCGGCTTATGCCAATGCACGCCCGACCAGATCCTGCGCTACCAAAGCCGCGTCTCGGGCCCGCTGCTCGACCGCATCGACATGCAAATTGAAGTCGGTCCAGTTCCTCCCGACATCCTGCAGGCGGATGCCGTTGGCGAACTTTCCGAGACGATTGCAGCGCGCGTGAATGCCGCCTTCGAACGCCAGATCGCCCGCCAAGGCAAAACCAACCAGCAGCTGACACCGCGCGAAATCGACCGCTTCTGCAAGCCGGATGCCAACGGCCAAGCCGTGCTACGCGCTGCCATGCACAAGCTGCATTGGTCGGCCCGTGCCTACCACCGCGTGCTGCGTGTGGCGCGCACGGTGGCGGACCTGGACGGTCAGAAACAGATCGGCGGCAAGCACGTATCCGAGGCAATCAACCTGCGCCGCGCCCTTCGGCAACTCTAAGTTTCAAATGTAATTCCGCGTAAATCCTTGGTTCACACGGCGCTTTCTTCGCTAGAATTGCCGCCACCATGACCATCGAATACCGTTACTCTCGCTACTGCGCCGGACCGCTCCTGTTTCTTTTGTTCTGCGGCAGCGCCGCAGCGCAGTCGCAGGCCGAGCCCGCCCCGCCAGCCAAGGCCAACGCAGCCGCGCCAGCAACCGTAAAGAAGGAAGTCCCGCCGGAAGCTGGCAATATCACCAGCGTGACGGTGGCCGCCGAGCGTCCTACCAACCGCATCGACCGCCAAGTCTACGATGTGAAATCCGACGCGTCGAACAGCAACGGCTCGGCTGCCGACGCCCTGAACAACGTCCCCTCGGTCAATGTCGATCCGGACGGCTCGCTGACCCTGCGCGGCAGCAGCAATGTGCAGGTCTACGTGGACGGCAAGCCATCGGCGATGCTGCAGGGCGATAATCGCGGCCCGGCCCTGCAGTCGATTCCAGCCGAAGACCTGGAATCGGTGGAAGTGATCAACAACCCCGGTGCGCAGTTCGGCAACGAAGGCGGCGGCGGTCCGGTCATCAACCTGGTGATGAAGCGTTCGCGCAAGCCCGGCGGCTTCGGCGTGGCCAACGCCAATTACGGCACGGCAGGCCGCTACAACAGCGCGCTCTCCGGCACATACAACGAAGGCCTGTGGGGCTTTCAGGGCGGCATCAACGTACGCCATGATGGCCGCAACTCCGTTGGCGAAACGGTGCGCGACCGCATCGATCCCCGCAGTGGGGCGCTGTCGCACAGCGAGCAGCAATCGCAATCGAATGGCCTGAACGACAACGCAGGCCTGAACGGTGGCGTGACCTACAACCTGGGCGCCAACGATACGCTGGGCGCGCAAGTCGCCTACTCCCGGCGCACCAATGACGCGCGCGCGACCGATTACTACCTGTCGACCGATCCTGACGGCGTCGTTACCGACAACTACCTGCGCAGCACCGTGCGCGAAGGTGAGAGCAAGAACTACTCGTGGAACGCGCGATGGGACCACAAGGGCGACGCGCCGGGCGAAACCTTCAAAATGGACTTGCGCGTGTCGACTGCAACCAACGATTCCGACAGCAGCTACCGCAACAGCTACGTGGTGCGTCCGCCAATCGGCAGCCAGTCCGACAGCACGCAGAAGAACCGCAACAAGAACGAGATCATCGACTTCACGGGCGATTACGAGGCGAACCTGTTCGGCGGCGTGACCAAGCTTGGCTACAAGATCGTCCAGAACCGCAATGACTCGAGCATCGATTACACCAACATCGACCCGATCACGCAGGAAGGCTCGCCCAACGCCTTGCGCAGCAACGCCTTCGATATGAAGGAAACCATTTATGCTGCCTACGGCTCGTACCAGATGCGCCTCAACGAGCAGTGGGGCCTGATGGCCGGATTGCGCGCCGAACATACCGACATGGAGATCGACCAGCTCACCAGCCAGGTCGCGGCGAGCAACAGCTACACCAACCTGATCCCGAGCTTCTTCGCCACCTACAAGATGAGCGAGAACTCCCAGATGCGATTCGCCTACGCCCACCGCCTGCGCCGCCCGAATGCACAGGACCTGAATCCCTTCGTGGTCTACCGCGATGAGCTGAACGTCTCCTCCGGCAATCCGAAACTGAAGCCGGCCAAAACCGACTCGTTCGAACTCGGTTATGAAACCCGCCTGTTCGGCCTGGAGACCAACCTGCGCGGCTACTACCGCGACGAAACCGATTCCATCCTCGACCGCAAATACTTCATCAGCGATACAGTGCTCCTGACCACCCGCGACAACGCCGGCAGCACGCGCTCCGGGGGCATGGAATTCACACTGACCGGCAAGCTGATGCCATCGCTGTCGCTGAACCTGAGCGGCAACGTCGCGCGCTTTGAGCAAAGCGTGCTGGAAACCAATGGCGACCAGACCAGGCGCACCGCCTCCTCGCTGAGTGGCCGCCTGCGCCTGAACTGGCAAGCAACCAGCACGGACATGCTGCAGGCCGCCGTCCAGGCGCAAGGCAAGATGCTGACCGGCCAGGGCTACCGCGAGCCGAATACTACGCTGAACCTGACCTGGCGCCACGCCATCACGCCGCAACTTGCCCTGATGGTCAACGCCACCGACGTCTTCAACAGCAACAAGATGTCGACCGTCACCGACACCTATGCCCTGCGCGAGCGCTCGGTACGCGAGTTCGATGGACGCATCATCTATGTCGGCCTGTCCTACCGTTTTGGCAACGGGCCGATTGCGCGCCGTGATGGCGGCCCTGGCCGCGAACCAGGCGGCATGCGCGGGCCGGGTGGCCCTGGCATGGGCCCACCGCCAGGCGGCATGGGTCCCGGCGGCGAATGATTCAAGCGCGAGGTGCTAACATTCGGTTCATGAAGAACATGACCCTCAACAAAGCCCTCGCAGCCCTGCTCGCCACCGGCGCGCTCGCAGCATGCAGCCCCAAATTCGACTGGCGCGATTTCCGCAGCACCGACGCTCCTTACACCGTCATGTTGCCGGGCAAAGCCGCTACCTACACGCGCGCCGTCAATCTCGATGGCCAGGAAGTGAAGATGACCATGTCCGCGGCAGAAGTCGAAGGCACCATGTTCGCCGTCGGCACTGCAGAGCTACCGGACGCCGCCAAGGCCGCCCAGGCCGTGCAGGCGATGAAGCTAGCCATGGTGCGCAATATTGGCGGTACCATTACCAAAGAAAGCACCAGGGACGGTGCGTTTGAAGTGGAAGCACGCGGCGCCGCGCCCAATGGCGCCCCGCTGGCGATGCACGGCCGCTTCCTGGCGAAGGATAAACGCGTTTATCAGGTCGTCATTTTGGGGAACCAGAAACATTTTGATGCGGATACGGTTGATACATTCTTGAGTTCGTTTAAATTGTATTAAGTAGCACGACGCGCGCGACTGCACTCGTGCTATCGTATTAGCACATCAACAAACTGAGGGAAGCGCGCCATGTTGATCAAATTTAAATCCATTTCGTCGCCGGAAGTCATGATGGCTCACGAGCACGTCGAACGCATCATGGACCTGCTGAAGAAGAGCCCCACGCGGGGCGTCATCACCGCAGCCGAAGCTTCCCAGGCGCTGCAACTGCTCGAAAAGGAAGTTGCGCTCAGTAAATTGCATCCGGAAGTCGATTCCGAACACGCCGCCCATATGCCCAGCCATGGGCTGCCGGACGATGACGGCGATGCCGCATTCGCTGAGACCCAGAAGGTAGGATTTGCGCAGCGCGCTTTCCCCCTCCTGGAAATGCTGCGTGCCGCCCAGACGGGCGGACACGATATCGTGTGGGGCGTTTAACGCTGCGACGGTACGAAATCTTCCATCACCGCCTTGCGCAGCAGCGCAGGCGGCAACATCCCCTGGGACAGCACGAAGTCATTGAAGGCCTTGCGATTGAATTTCTGGCGCAGGGCCACTTCAGCCGCCTGGCGGGTTTCCATCAGGCGCTGGTAGCCATAGAAGTATGAGGTCGCCTGGCCCGGAGCGCGGAAGGTATAGCGTTGCATCTCCTGCGTTGCCATCCCCTCCGACAGGCCAACTTCATCCATCAGGAACGATTTCACACCTTCAGGGCTAATTTCACCCAGGTTCACCATTGGGTCGAGGAAGGCGCGGGCCGCACGCATCATGCGGTGCTGCAGGGCGAACAATTGACCGTCCAGAGGCTCGTATGGCTGCATCTCCGCTTCGGCGTACAGCGCCCATCCCTCCACGTTCACGCTGTTGAACGCGAACACGCCACGGGCAGTGGAGACACCCATTTCGATCATCTTGGCAAACTGCAGCTCATGGCCGGGACGCGCTTCGTGCGCAGTCAGGGTCCAGGTGCCGCCCTGATGGGTGAAGTCGTCGAAGGCCAGTTTCTTGCCGCTCGCATCGGGCGGCATTCCGGTGGTCAGCACGAATTCGCCATACTCGCCGGTATTGCCGATCAAGCGTGGAGGGTTCATGTGCGGCGCGGGTTGCTGCGCGTTTTCCGCTTCGCTCGCCAGGCGGATCACAGCCTTGCGGTCCGGCAGGGTAACGATGCCTTGCTCGCGCACGGCGGACTCGATTTGCGCCAGGCGTTCACCGTACAGCGGCAGCACCTGCTCGGCCGGGATCTGTTGCTTCTTCAGCTCGAGCATCACGGCGCGGTAGTCCGCGTTCGACAGCTTGCGTTCCTTGGCAATCTGGCCGGCGGTAATGACCATCTGGTTGCGGATCTCCGCAAACGACGTCAACGCCTTGGCAATCAATTCCTTGGGCTCGATATCCACGCCGAACTGGTGCAGGTTGTCGGCATAGACTTCCGGCGGCAGGCGGTGGTCGGCGCGAGCCTTCGGCAAGACTTGCGCCTTGATTTTGGCGTTATAAGCGTTCAATTGGGTCTCGATCGCGGCAAATGCCGGCTCCCAGCCCTTCAACTCGCTCTTGCTGAGCAAGTCCTTCATGCCTTTGATCAGTGCCGGCGCCGCGCTCAGCGATTGTTCAACTTCGCCCTTGTACGGACCGAGCAGGTTCTTGTCGGCTTTCTGGCGCTCCAGGTAGCGCTCATAGGCCAGTTCGGTAATCGGGCGGTAGCCCTTGGTAATGCCGGCATACTTCTCCATGCGTACCAGCAGCGTTTTCTGGCGCTCTTTGGGGATGCGTGGATCGAGCGTCTGGCGCATGACCCCAAACATGAGCTGGGTCAGGTCGAGGTATGGCAGCAGATGCTTGCGGTTGATGGCGGCTGAACGCAGCTGGTCTTCCGCGGCACCGATCAGGATGTAGAGATCCTGCTTGACCTTGGGATCTTTCTCCACCTTCAGACGCTTCTGCAGCTCAGCGATGACTGCGCGTGTGTCGCGGCTGGTAGCTTCGAACAGGTCGCGCGACATGTCGGTGATCTGTTCGTCGTAACCATCCACACCCAGGTTGCTCGCACTCTCGGGCGAATACTTGGCTTGCAGGTTCAACAGAAGCTTGGCGTTCTCATTGCTCTTGGTGACCCAAGCCGGCTCGGTAGCGGCGGAGACATGCAGTGACAGCAGGGCCAGGGTAAGGCCGCTGAGGAGTTTGGTGATCGGCATCGTTATTCCTCTATAAAGAAATGCGTGCCGTATAGTAGCGCAGAGCTGGTGGTTGTGGACGTAGTAAACCGGTAAACCTGGGTCTGACCCGCAGGGTCAGACCCGCCTGTACAGCCGTCTGGGGGTTGGTTGAGGCCTTTGACGTTCGACGAAAGTCAAAGACCCAGACCCAACACCACCAGCCCACGCTCAGAGGGGATCTGACCCTGCGGGTCAGACCCCGGTTTACCGGTTTTGGAAAACAAAAAGCCCGCTGGCACATGCCTAGCGGGCTTTTCTAATAAGAGCCTGACGATAACCTACTTTCACACTGGTTGCAGCACTATCATCGGCGCAGAGTCGTTTCACGGTCCTGTTCGGGATGGGAAG
>JBCNOX010000314.1:0-6297 GCA_039593645.1 Pseudoduganella sp. | reverse complement strand
AGGCGACAGCGCAGGCCAGCACCTGCCAGGCGGTCAGGTTGGCCAGCGAGCCTTGCAGGTCGAGCCAGCGCCTGGCGCCCAGGTAGACCAGGTAGGGCGCGGCGCTGGACAGGATGCCTCCTGCAAAGGCGCGCACAGGATCGTGCGGGAACAGGATGAAGAAGCAGTAAAGCCAGGAGACCGCCAGCAGGCCGATCGCGCCCGCTTCGGCAAACAGCAGGGTGGCCAGCAGGCGCACGCCGGCGGGAAGGTAAATCCAGTTGATTCCTTCCGCGAATTCCAGCTGCTTGAACAGGAGCTCATTGATCAACAGCGCGGCCCCGAACATGATCATGGTCACAAAGATCATGGTGAGTTGGTGGCGAATGCTTGTCATACCGGTTGCTTGTCATGGATGAGTCCCGTGATATTATCATTATCAACTGCCGGCTCCGGCGCTCTCAATGTGAAGTCCGGGGCTCGTGGGCCAGGGCGCAGGATGCGACGCCGGCCACCAGCAAACCCATGGCCAGGGCCTCGATGAGGGTTGGCCAGCGCGCTTCCCACAGGAAGCCATAGAGGGCGGCGAACAGGGTTTCGAACACGATCATCTGGCCCGTCAGAGTTAGTGGCAGGGCGCGGCTGGCGTAGTTCCAGAACCCGTTGCCGATGATGGAGCAGAGCAGAGCCACGCTGCTGACCACTGCCGCGAAAAACAGCCATTCGGATGCGCCATGCTGCGGTGCCCCGGGGGCGAAGGCCGGAACTGCCAGCAGCAGTGCCTCCGCGCCTGTCACGAGGCCGGTAAGCATGCTCCATTCATGCGCGGTGACGGACCTGAGCCTGGCCAGCCAGCGGCTGTTGCCGACCGCATATGCGGTCCATGACGCGAGGGCGCCGCTCGCGTACAGCAAGCCTGCCGGCGAACCCGATTGCAGGTGCTGCCAGCTGATGCAAAACAGGCCGGCGGTGCTGAGCACGATCGATGGCAGCAGGCTGCGCAAGGGGACGGCGCCGGCATCGCGGCTGCCGACCAGGGTGATCACCACCGGCAGCAGTCCGATCACGATTGATGCCATCGCAATGCCGCCGGTCTGCACCGCCTTGGCCAGGAAATAGTAGTAGATGATGTTGCCGGCAAAACTGAGCCAGGCCAGCGCCTTCCATTCGCGCCAGCCCAGCCGGGCGAACAGGCTGCGCCACGAACGCGACACCAGGATCGCGGCGATCACGCCGTAAGCAAGGTAGCGGCCTGCAGACAGCTGCAGCGGCGTGAAACCGCGCGTCAGTTCAGGCGCGAGGAAAACCAGTCCCCAGAATGCACCGGCAATGATGCCGGCAATAATGCCAAGTGAAATATTCAACGACCATCTCCCAAATAGGGACATGGTGGATCACGCGCGCCGAATGGTCTTGGCGCGGCCTACCGGCTTTTTGTCGCAGGCTCCTGTCCCTGGCGGCGATAGGCCGCGGGCGTGGTGTCGAGCTGGACGCGCATGGCACGGGTGAGGGCGCTCTGGTCGCCGAAGCCGGCTGCCAGGGCGATGTCCGCAATAGGCTGGCTGGTATGGCGCAGCAGCTCGCAGGCCCGATGAAGGCGCCTCGTCAGCAACCAGGCGCGCGGGCTGCTATCCAGTTCTTGCTGGAACAGTGCATGCAGGCGGCTCACGCTCATGCGCGAAAACTGCGCCATCGATTCTGTGGTCCAGGGCAGTGCAAGGTTGGCGTCGGCATGCGCCAGCAAAGCAGTAAGCCGCGATTGCATGCGAGGCGGTTCCAGCGTAAGCGTATCGAGCAACAGGGGAACCCAGCCCTGGAGCAGCGATCGCGGCGCGGTGCCACCCGTAACTGAGAGTTGCATGAACTCGACCAGCTTGCGCGCAGCGGGGCTGATGTCGGCGAATGGCCGGTCCGCCAGGCGCTCCCAGATCGGGTGGTCCATCGCGCCCTGGTCGACGTCGACGATCAGCGAATGGTTTTCCACAGCGCTCTGCTGCGAATGCCATGCGCCGGCCACTACGACGGCGCCTTTCAGGGGATTCAGCCGCGCGCCCTTGCCCTCGATGTCAGGCTCCACCTCGCCGGAAAGCGGCAGCACCAGTTGGGCAAACGCATGACGGTCAGCCGCCCACTGCTCTCCGTAGCTGCGGATGTCGATGTCTGCAAAAGACGGATGGATGATAGGCACGGCGGCACCTGGGATACGAAGGGACGCCACCAGTTTACTAAAGTTCACTAAAGTTTGGCCGGAATTCACGCGGCCTATTGAATGGGCCATACCTCCTTGATATAAGTTTTTGACGATAAAAGGGGAATCTGATGAAGGCATTCACAATCGCATTCGGAGCCATATTGGCCGGCGCCGTTCCGGCGCCAGCCGAAGTGGCCGCGCCACTTTCCTACGTGTGCCTGCGGGCTGCGGGGCCGATCCGCATCGACGGCAAGCTGGACGACCCGGCCTGGCGCAACGCACCGTGGACGTCCGACTTTATCGATATTGAAGGCGACAGCAAGCCGCGTCCCAGGTTCCGCACGCGCGTGAAAATGCTGTGGGACGACCGTTACCTCTACATCGCCGCCGAACTCGAAGAACCGGAAGTCAAAGCCACGCTGACCCAGCGCGATTCCGTGATCTTCAAGGACAATGACTTCGAGGTGTTCATCAAGCCGCTGCCTGACACCCGGAGCTATTACGAATTCGAGATCAACGCCCTCAATACCGGCTGGGACCTGTTCCTGCCCAAACCCTACAAAGAGGATGGCCAGCCGGACAACAGTTGGGACATCGCAGGCCTGAAGACTGCCATCGCCGTGCAGGGAACCCTGAACCAGCCCGGCGACAAGGACCGCGGCTGGACGGTGGAGATGGCGTATCCCCTGACTGCATTCGCCTCGCGTCAGGCCGTGCCGCAGCCGCGGCATGGGACCATCTGGCGCATCAATTTCAGCCGCGTGGAATGGACTGCCGGCCAGCCGAAGGAAGACAACTGGGTGTGGTCTCCTCAAGGCGTGATCGACATGCACGTGCCAGACCGTTGGGGCTATCTGCATTTTTCCAGAAATACTTCCACACTAAACAAATAGCGGCACGCGTCGCCCTGCGTCGAAAAGCCGCTGTCGCAAATCCGCCGCACTCTTGTTTACTAATCAAAACTAAACTTCGTTCAAACTTTGAAAGTTTGTTGAAGTGCCATAGTCACCTTTGTAAGAATTCTCCTGAGTGGACGCGATCCCATCGATGTGCAAACAGAAATTTCGTCGTTTAGTAAATCGATGATTCGAGGCTTGCTACCGCGATATAAAGCCCCATCACAGGGCATAACCAGGAGACACGCATGACGTTCAGAACCCATCTCGCTTCACGGCAGCGCGGCTGCCGCGCGACGCCCATCGCCATGGCGGTGAGCGTCGCACTGCTTTCCCTTGCCAGCGCCCAGGCGCAAACTGCGCCAGAACAGAAGGCCGACCCGAACACCGTGGTCGTCACCGGCTACCGCTACGCGATCGAGAAAAGCCTCGACCAGAAGCGCGACGCCAACTCGATCGTTGAAGTGATCACCGCCGAAGACATCGGCAAATTCCCGGACAAGAACGTGGCCGACGCGCTGCAGCGCGTGCCAGGCGTGGTGGTGACCCGCAGCGGCGGCGAGGGCAAGAACGTCAGCGTGCGCGGCCTGTCGTCGGAACTGACCCTGACCCAGTTGAACGGCAACTACATCGCCACGGCGGAGTCCAATGGCGATCCTTCGCGTTCGTTTAACTACACGCTGCTGCCGTCGAACATGCTGTCCAGTGCGGAGCTGTTCAAGACCCCGGAAGCGCGCATCGACGAAGGCGGCGTTGGCGGTACCGTGATCCTGCACACGCGCCGTCCGCTGGAAGTGAAGTCCGGTTCCGGCTTCGTTTCGGCCGAAGGCACCTGGGCCGACACCACCAAGAAGACCGACGGCCAGTTCTCCGGCCAGTACGCCTGGCACGATGAGGACAACCGCTTCGGCATTCTGGTCGGCCTCACGCAGCAGAAGCGCACCACCCGCACCATGGGCGCCAGCACCGAAAACTGGCAGTGGTACGGCGACGATTACGACGCGCACCCGGCCACCGACGTCAACGGCAAGCCTTCCGACCTGACCTCGTACTGGTGGGGCCAATCGGGCTTCTACGACCAGGGCGGCAAGTATTACACCAACTTCATGATGCCGACTTCGGTCAACCTGAACGTGAAGAGCGAGGAACGCGAACGCAAGGGTGGCCAGTTGACGCTGCAGTTCAAGCCGGTCCGCAACCTGACCATGACGGCCAACTACTTCCGCTTCGACCTGAAGCAGAACTCGCAGACCAATATCCTGAAGGTGCCGGAGTGGAGCCTGGCCCGCTATAGCGGAGACGGAAACTGGCCTGGCGGCCGCATGCTCGATGGCCTGACCTTCGACCGCAGCGGCACCCTGGTCACCGGCGCCCAGTACAGCGCCCATCCCGGCAAAGCCTACTACTGCAGCGAAGCCCAAGCTGCGGCCGCGGGCAAGCCGCCGGGCGGTTGGGGACCGGACGACTGCACCATTCCGACGCCACAGATCACCGGCAGCTACAACCACGAAAAATCGCTGTCGCAGACCGCCGACTTCGAGGCCGAATGGCGCGGCCAGTCTCTGGACGGGATTTTCAAGTTCGGCCGTACCTGGGCCAGCGGCGGCCCGCAGATGCAGATGACAATGCCGATCAAGCCGCGCGTGCAGAACGCCGACGGCAGCTGGACCCTTGGCAACTATGCCAGCTCATGGAGCACGGTTGGTACGCCGAGCATGGCGTTCTCGCCCGAGCTGATGGCCAACCTGGCGAAGGGCATCGGCGAAATCGATCTTGGTTCCACTTCTTCCTCGTGGACCAGGAACAGCACCGAGCAAAAGTATGCGCAGGCCGATATGACCTGGCGCACCGACAGCAACTGGCTCGATTCGCTGCAGTTCGGCGCCAAGTACCGCAAGGGCGGCACCCACCGCGCCACCGGCAATAACTACTGGGTTTGCAAAGGCGCCGATCCGTCCGATTACGACAATCGCTTCCAGGCAGGCTGCGACCCGACTGCAAACAAATTCCAGCCGCAGTTCCTGTATGGCGGATCGCTGGGCAACCTGGCGGGCGGCATCAATGCCAGCGCGTTCCCGGCGATTAACTACCCGGCCTATATCTCCTTCCTGAACCAGACCTACGGGCAGATGCAGACGCGTAACGAAGACAACTTCGTCTACAACGTCGAGGAGAAGATCTCCTCCGCCTACCTGCAAGCGAACGTGAAGACCGAACGCCTGCGCGGCAACGTCGGCCTGCGCTTCGTTCGAACCAGGCAGCACGCCGATTCGACCGACCAGGTGGAAAGCTACAACGACTACTTCTACAACGTCAATGGCAGCCCGGCCCCTTGCCAGGCGGGTGGCTTGCCGGCTGCCGGCGCGCCAGCCGGTTCCGGGTGCACCAGCGGCTTTACCCGCCTGCCGGACAGCATTGCACGCGATTCGTCCTTCGTCGTCAGCTCGCTCGACCGCACCTACAATGACGTGCTGCCAAGTCTTAACGTGGCGTATGACTTGACCAGTGACCTGCTGCTGCGTGCTGCCGCGTCCAAGGTGATCTCGCGCCCGAGCTACAACGACATCGCCTACCCGGGCGGCCTGCAGTACTACAGCCAGGAATACGTCAACGACCGCCGCCTGATTGGCGGCGGCGACCAGCAGGGCTGGTTCGGCGCCGGCAGCAACAAGCAGCTCGAGCCATACAAGGCCAAGCAACTCGACCTGGGCCTGGAATGGTACTTCCACCGCGGCTCCGTGCTCGGCATCAACCTGTTCCGCAAGAACGTCAGCAACTTCGCCGTTCCCGTGGTGCGCGACGTGACCATGAACGTGGGCGGCCAGAGCGTCGTTGTGCAGCGTTACTCGACCAGTGCCGGCGGCCGGGACGGCGTGTCGAAAGGCGTTGAGCTGTATGCGCAGCATACGCTGGACATGGGCCTGGGCTTCCAGTTCAACTACACCTACAACAAGACCAACCAGGCCGACATCACGATGGCGGATGGCACCAAGATCGGCGAATCCCCGCTGGTCGGCAGCGCCAAAAACCAGATGAACCTGACCGTGTTCTACGAAACCGACAAGTTCCTGGCGCGTGCTTCGTATAACCGCCGTGGCGAGGTGGTGGATGGCCTGGTCAACGGCTTGAACGTGTACCAGGAGCCGTACTACCAGGTTGACCTGAACGTGGCCTACAACATCACCAAGGAGCTGAGCCTGACCGCCTCGGTGCTGAACCTGACCAAGGAAG
>JBCNOX010000313.1:0-6313 GCA_039593645.1 Pseudoduganella sp. | reverse complement strand
GCTTGCTGAGCAGCGCTTCGATACAGCCGGCGGCGATTTGCTGCGCCAGCTGCTGGCCGGGGCAGGCGTGCCGGCCGTGGCCAAAGCCGCGCTTCGCTGCGCCGAGCATGACCAGTATCGCCTGCCCTGCTTCGACTGTCACGCCGCCAACCACACAGCGCTCGGCGGCAAAACGGCGGGTGTTGACGATGGGCGGGTCGGTTTCCATGACCTGGGCCAGCAGGGCGTTGGCATCTGCGCCAGTGGCACCGTGCTGGATCGCAACCAGGCTGTTGCCCAGCAGGCCAGCGGTGGCTTCGTACGTCTGCGATAGCAGGCCGACCAGGTTGGCGAGGATGGCGTGGTCGTTCCGCCAGCCGGCAGCGGCGGCTTCCTGCGCAACGGCTGCAGCCAGCGATCCCTGCGGCGCCGCTTGCAATAGCTCGCGCATGGCGGCCAGCAGGCGCAGGCTGGCGGCGTGTGCCTGTTCGATCTGCGCCGCGCTGCTCAAAGGCGAAAGGCAGGCTACGAAATCGCCCATCCAGCGCGCCACGGCAGGCAGCTGGGTGTCGGCGAATCCGAGCAGGCTGGCAACCGTGCTGACCGGGGCTTCGAAAACCCAGGCGCCGATCGCGCGGCCCTCGGCCAATAGTCCTGCCGCGATGGCTCGTGCGCGCTGCTGCGCCACGTTCCCGCTGGCTGCGAAAGCCAGTGCGCGCTGCAAGGCCAGCTTGGGCGCGGCGTGGCGCTCTTCCTCGTTCATGCGTACCAGCGCGCCGAACACTTCACCGGCACTGCCGCCTGCGATGGCGGCCGGCACCGGCTCAGCCAGCGGCCGCACGCGCAGTGCCGGGTGGCCCAGGACTTCTTCCACCAGCGCGGTGCCCGCCGCGATCCACAGCCCTCGCCCGGCATCCCATTCCAGCTTCTGCATTTCATTCCTCCGGCAACGTTCAAGAAATTGCAGTATCCTCAAAAAAGAACACTGACAATTCGTCCTACACCGAAATATGGATTCCAAGCTTGCCAACATTGCCGGCGCCATCGCCGAACCCGCCCGCGCCCGCATGCTGTGCTCCCTGCTGGACGGCCACGCGCGCACCGCCACCGAACTGTCGGTGGTGGCCGAAGTGAGTCCGTCCACTGCCAGCGCCCATCTGGCTCGCCTGAAGGAGGAGCAATTGCTGGTGCAGCTTGCGCAAGGCAAGCACCGCTACTACCAGCTCGCCAGCCAGGAAGTGGCGAGCGCACTGGAAGCCTTGCTGGTCGTTGCGGGCCTGCCACGCAATGAATTCAAGCCCAACACGCCGGACCGGCTGCGCAATGCGCGCACCTGCTACGATCACATGGCAGGCACCGTCGCGGTCAGGCTGCACGACCACTTTGCCGCGCAGGGCTGGCTGGCGGAAGCAAGCGACGGCTACGATCTGAGTGCCGCCGGCGAACAGCAGTTCGCGCAACTTGGGCTGGATTTGCCCGCGCTGCGCAAGCTGCGGCGCCGCTTCGCCTGCCCTTGCCTGGACTGGAGCGAGCGCAAGCCGCACCTGGGCGGGGCGCTCGGTGCAGCATTGCTGCAATTGGCATTGAAGCGCGGCTGGGTCGAGCAGGATCTCGACAGCCGCGCGCTGCAAGTGCCACCCAAGGGACAGCGTCAGATGCTGGCGGCCTTCGGTCTAAGCGGCGCTTAAGGTTTTGATAAGATGATGCAGTTTCCTGAACCAAGACGGAGACTCCGGTCGTGAAAAAACTCATTCGTGAAAACAAGGGCTTCATCGTCTTCCTGCTGACGCTGGGCGTATTCCGCACCGCCATCGCCGACTGGAACCCGATTCCGTCCGCCTCCATGCACCCCAACCTGCTGGAAGGCGACGTGGTCTTCGTCAACCGCATCGCCTACGACCTGAAAGTACCGCTGACAGATATCTCCGTCAGCCATCTTGGCGAACCGCAACGCGGCGACGTCGTCACCTTCTTCTCGCCGGAAGACCGCACCCGCCTGATCAAGCGCATTGCCGCGCTGCCGGGCGACCGCGTCGAAATTCGTGGCGAACACCTGATCATCAACGGCAAGACTTCCGAGTATGCCGTACTGGGTAACGCCACCGAACATATCGACAAGGTCGGCGACCTGGAAGCGCTGCAGCTGAAGGAACACAATGCCAACGCTAGCTACAGCATCCAGGTGCTGCCCCAGGTGGATGCGAAGCGCGACTTCGGCCCCGTCACCGTACCGGCCGACAGCTACCTGATGCTGGGCGATAACCGCAACAACAGCCGTGATTCGCGCTTCATCGGCTTCGTGCCGCGCAAGCTGCTGATCGGGCGCGCCGAGCGCGTGCTGGTATCGGCCGACATCCTGGGTAACTGGGCGCCACGCACGGAACGCATCGGCATGAGTTTGCGGCCATGATCGAATTCCAGGGGCTGGCCAAGCAATACGGCGAATTTTCCGCCGTGCAGCCGCTGACACTATCCGTGCGGCGCGGCGAAGTATTCGGCTTCCTGGGACCAAATGGCGCTGGCAAGACCACGACCATCCGCATGATGATGGGCATCCTGGTGCCAAGTGCCGGCCGCGTGCTGGTCGACGGCCTTGATTGCCAGGCTGATGCCGCCGAGGTCAAGCGCCACGTCGGCTACCTGCCGGACAACCCGATCTTCTACGACTTCCTGCGTGGGCGCGAGATCCTGCAATTCGTGGCGGAGATGCATGGCATGCCGCGCAAGGCAGCCGTCGAACGTGCCGCCCAGTTGCTGCAGGAATTCGGCCTGCAGGACGTGAGCGAGGAGTTCGCCGTCAATTACTCGATGGGCATGAAAAAGAAGCTGGGCCTGGCCTGCGCGCTGGTGCATGACCCGGCCGTGCTGATCCTGGACGAACCGATCAACGGCCTCGACCCGCGCGCCGCACGCGAACTGCAGGAGCGCCTGGTCGCCAGCGCCGCAGCCGGCAAGACCATTTTCGTTTCCACCCACCTGCTCGACATGGCGCAGCGCATGTGCAACCGGGTCGGCATCATCAACCGCGGCGCTCTGGTTGCCACCGGCTCGCTGGAAGAACTGCGCGGCGCCAGCAGCGATCACAGCACGCTGGAAGAGCTGTTCCTCAAATTCACAGACGAAGACAGCCTGGCCGCATGATGGAGCTGCCCAGCGCCACGCGTGCATTCTGGCTGCTTGCACGCCTGCGGCTGCTGCGGCTCCTGAACGTCGGCAATGCACTGCGTTTTCGCAAGGGCTGGCTGGGCCCCAGCCGCGCGCCCACACGCGGCAAGAAGAATGCGCGCTGGGTGCTCACCGCCGTGCTGTCGGCCTTCATGCTGTTCGCCTTCCTGAATACCGCCAGCACTTCGCTGCTTAACATGCAGTGCCGCCTGCCTACCGGCAGCCATTGCGCGGCCGCCGATTCGGATGCCGCGCCGCGTGCAGCGATACGCAAGGCGCGCCTGGAATTACAGGCGGCACCCTTCCATCCCGTGCTGATGCGGGCGGCCGTGATGCAGGCCACCCTGCTGTTCGCAATTGCCTTCCTGCTGCCGCTGGGAAGCAAGGAGCTGGCGCAGCCGGACTGGGACCTGGAGTGGCTGGTCACGCTGCCGCTCGAACGCCGTACCCTGCTGCTGGCGCGCATCGCGGAACGCACGCTGGCCAATCCCTCCGGCATCCTGGCCCTATGGCCATTGTGCATGGCGGTCGCCTGGCATTCCGGCTACCGCTGGAGCACGCCATTGCTGGCCGCCGCTTGCACCTTGCCCTTGCTGGCCTGTGCCGCAACGCTGCGCACGGTGGCCGATACCGGCCTGCGCCTGCGGCTCGCACCGTCGCAGCTTCGCAACCTGCAGGCCATCGCTTCCGTCGCCAGCATGCCGCTGATGTACCTGGCCATGTCGCTCGCCATGCCGACCGCCACGCTGACCATGGGCTGGGCCGCGCAATTCCCGGCCTGGACCTTGTGGACGCCGCCCGGCCTGGCGCTGCAGGCCCTGAACGCGCGCGATGCGCTGCAAGGCCTCGGTTACGGCGCCTTGCTGGCAGTGCAAACTGCCTTCCTGCTGTGGCTCGGCCTGCGCCTGCTGAATGCCTTGCTGGCCGACGGCGTGGTCGCTACCGGTTCGCGCGAAACCGGACGCGGTGCCGGCTCCGGTTCCGCCTTCGCCGGCTGGGCGCTTGGCACCCCGCTGCAACGCCGCGAGCTGCGGCTGCTTAGCCGCGACCGCAACTTCCTGGTGCAAAGCCTGCTGATCCCGCTGATTATCTTCGGCAGCCAACTGGTGCTGAACGGCCAGGTAAAAGATATGCAGCAGTTCATCGGCAACCCTGCGCTGCTGTCTTCCGTTGCCTTTGGCCTGGGCGCCTATGTCCTTATGCTGTCGGCCTTCCAGACCATCAATACCGAAGGGCACGCCCTGTGGCTGCTCTACACCTACCCGCAAAGCATCGGCAGCATGCTGGCCGAGAAGGCGCAGCTTTGGTCGGTGCTGGCCCTGGTCTATCCCCTGGCCGTATTCGCGATGGGACTGTGGTTCGGCGTGCCCGTCGACGGCGGCCTGCTGTCGCAGCTCGTGCTGGTCATGGCCGGCATTCCGATCTTCGCAACCGTCGCCGTGTCGCTCGGCGTATGGGCATGCGATCCGCTGGCGCAGGACATGCACGCCCGCGTGCGCCCCACCTTTGCCTATGCCTATCTGATCCTGTCCTCGCTGTACACCTACGCCCTGAACACCCGCGAATGGCATGTGCGCTTGGCCACCATCGTGCTGCTGGCTTCCCTCGCCCTTTCGCTGTGGCAGCGCGCCCGCGACTCGCTGCCTTACCTGCTCGATCCAAGTGCCTCGCCGCCGCCGCGCGTCTCCGCCTCGGACGGCATCATCGCAGCCATCCTGTTCTTCCTGTTGCAGTTACTGGTCGCAGGCGCGCTGTACCTGGCCGGCAAGCCGCTGTCGCTGCCGATGGTGACGCTGTCTTTCGCCGTATCCGGCGCCCTGGTCTACGGACTGGCGCGCCTGCTGTACTGGCGCAGCGGGACAAGCGGCGTGCCGCGCCTGTGGAGCGGGACCTGGAGCGTAGCCTGGCGCAGCGCGATCGGCTGGGGCCTGCTGATGGCATTGCCCGCGCTGGCTGGAGGCTTCCTGTGGCTTGCCATCCTGCGTCATTTCGGCGCCTTGCCGGCCGCACCGCCGCCGGTCGCACTGGTATGGCTGGCGCCACTGGCCGTGCTGGCGGCGCCGCTTTTTGAAGAATTCATCTTCCGCGGCCAGATATTCGGCGGCCTGCGCCGTTCGCTGCCTGCCTGGCAGGCAACGGTCGCCAGCGCCGCGCTGTTCGCGGTCATCCATCCCCCGCTGGCGATGGCGCCGGTATTCGTGCTCGGCCTGTGCACCGCCATCGCTGCGGAACGCAGCAGATCGCTGCTGGCCCCCATGCTGGCGCACGGGCTGTACAACGCAGGCATGCTTGCCCTTCAATAAAAAAGCGGTGGCCTGTTGCCAGACCACCGCAAGGAAGAACGCCATGGGGGGGCGTCAACGGAGGTAAATCGACTTAGCGGGACTGGTGCGACATCATCCAGGCCACGAAGGCTTCACGGTTGCGCGAGCAGATCAGCACCTTGCCGCGGCCGGAAAAGCGCAGCACCATGCCTTCGCCGCTGGTCACAGAGTTGACCAGGTTGCCGAACAAGCCGCCACCGGAGCGGGTTGCCACCGCCAGCTCATAGCGCAAGGCGCTATCCCAGGCCACCACGTGGGCGTTGTCGATCACGACTTCCTTGCCCGGCTCCACGTCGACTTCATGCAGCGCGCCGAAACCCGACACCACCAGTTGGCCGGAGCCGGTCGATTCGGTGATGAAGAAGCCGCCGCTCTGGCCGAATAGCGCATTGCCGACGTTCTGGGTACGTACCCGCAGGTCGATGCCGCTGCTGGCTGCGACGAAGGCGCCGTCGCTGATCAGGTATTGGCGTTCGCCGACTTCCAGCACGCGCATCGCGCCCGGCAGGTTCGGCGACAGCAGGCAGTTGCCGTCGCCGCCAGTGGCTTCGATGTTCTGCTGGAAGAAGGACTCGCCGTTCGCCAGGGAGCGCATCAGGGCGCCACCCAGGCCACCGCGCATCTTGCCTTTCAGCTCGAGCGTCGAATCCATCATCACCATCGCGTTCGATTCGCAGAAGATGCGTTCGCCCTGCTTCATCGACACCTGCAGGAAGGGATCGATGTCACCGGTTACTTTGAAGGTCGTCATAGTCTTAAGCTTTCAATTCAAGTTTCTTGTGGCGGATCGAGGACCACAGCGACGCCACGATAAAGGCCACACCAATCAGGCCGGTAATCACTTC
>JBCNOX010000312.1:0-6316 GCA_039593645.1 Pseudoduganella sp. | reverse complement strand
AGAATCCAAGCTCGAAAAGATAGAAATCTCTGGAAAACACACAAAGGCATACGCCTACCGCGAACCCCAAAATATGTGCCGGCCGCATGATTCTTTCGTTCTGCAGAAGCGAGAACGGGAAGCGGTGCTTCGTGCGCTTGCGAGCCATCGTCAATGTCCAGAATGCAGCGCCGTCCGCACGAGCGAGGAGCTTTTGTCCAAGCTCCTTGGCTTCGGAAGGATAAAGGTCTAGACCAACGACCGAATCGCCATCCATCGACAACGTTTCCCGCCGCAACTCAAGTCGAACGAATGCCTGCGCTTCTTGCTCCACCAAGTGTGTTCGCACCGCCAAGTCATCCTCTGCAATGCTTGCGCCGATTCGCCTTTGCATCATTTCTCCCGAAAGACACCAGTTCCACTCGGTTCGCGCCCAACGAAGATGCGCTTGATCAAGCTCGATCTTACCGGACACTGTGCTCATTCAGTACAGGAAAGGAGTACCTTATGACACCGCTTTCTTTGACATTGACCGGATTCAAGGGTATTCGCGACGGACTGGGACAAGAAACCATCACGATCGACTTCGCCGAACTGACGCGAGGGGCGCAGCTCGTCGCAATTACTGGCCGCAATGGGCGCGGCAAGTCAACCATCCTCGACAATATGACGCCCTACCCCGTCATGCCGTCCAAGGCAGGTGGTGACGGACTCGGTGCATTTTCCTACTACGATGAGGTGTACCTTCCCGAAAGCCAGAAGGAGCTCGTATGGGAGATGCAAGGCATTCGGTATCGCAGCCAAATAGTCATCCGGGATCAGGGCAAACGGCGGACCGAGGCGTACCTGCAAGCCTTGACGGATGGGCGGTGGACTCCGGTCCGGCTGGACGACGGAACGGTCTCGGACGGACGCATGGAGAGTTACCAGCGCTGCGTCGAAGGCATCGCCGGTCATTGCGCAACTTTCCTGACCACGGCATTCTCAGCACAGAACCGCCGTCAGCTTTCCGCCTATCGCAATGCAGAAATCAAAGCCCTCCTCGCCGACCTGCTTGGACTGGAACAGATCCGCGCCTTGGGCGAGCAGGCAGGCGAAACGCTGCGACTGATCCGGGCCGGGCTGCTCACCTTGCGCCAGTCACGCGCTGAGAAGGAATCTGAAAGCTCCAAACTCATCGATATGCTTGCCTGTCTGGGCGATGTGGAAAAACAGGCCGACCTGGCCCTGCAGAACAAGGCCATTGCGGCGGAACGGCGCGATGCTCGCCACTCCGAGCTCGCGACCCTGACGGCGCAGCGCGACATGGGGCGCTGTCACGATGAAAGGCGTGCGCAGCTGATGCAGGAGCGACAACGTATCGTGCACACGCATGCAGCCGACCAGACCCAGCTCAACGACATGGCACGGGCCGCAAATGACGCACTCCAGCGGCATCACCAGCGGGTGGCTGCGCGCGCTGCACAAAAAAATACCCAGATCGCCTCGCTGCGCGCCCAGATGACCTGCCTCCAGCGAACTATTCACGGAGGCAGACACGTCGAGCGCGCGGTCAAGCGGCAATCGTTACTCAAATCGATACTGCGCCAACGTGTTGGGGTCATGGAACGATGGGAACGTGCGGCTGCCCGGCAAGAATCGCTCAGGGGTGAAGTCGCTGTAAAGGAGTCGCAGTTGGCCGCGCTGGAGCGGGAGGCGGGACAAGCCGCGCTGGCCGAGCGCGACCTGCGCCGCCGGTTCGGGCTCACCGACGAGGTGCCCTGCAAAGGCATGGGCATACAGCAGGACTGTAAGCTTCTGGCGGACGCTCGTGCTGCGCAGCCGCTGATTCCAGACGCCTCCGCAAAGATCGCTCGCCTTGAGCAGTCACGCCGCGTCCTGCGCGCCGACGTCCAGAGTTTGCATCGCCAGTTGCGCGACGGGGACATCGTGGAATCACGACTCCGAACTGCCAAGGCAAAGCGATGCCGCACCGAGGCCCGGTTGTCCTGGGAGATGCAACTTGCCGCACGGTCCGCCGACATCGCGCAAGCCAAAGCAAGACTCCAGGATCTCGAACAGCAGCTGTCGGCGGCGGAGACGTGCGCCCCCAACGACCTCTTGGCGGATCAGGAAGATGGCCAGGCACTGCAAGCGCAGTTGGATGACATCTCCCGGCGCCGGGCAGTGCAAACCGAATCCCATCGCGCCGGCCTGGCCGGCATCGATCGCCTTCTGGCCGCGCTCCCGGCGCCGTTCGATGACGCGGCGCTGGTCCGCGCGGTCTCGGCCTGCGCGCAAGCCGAAGCCTTCCTCCAGAACGCCGACAAGGCACTGGCTACAGCTGTCGCCGCTGCCCAGCGTGCCGCCGACATGTCGCAACGCTTGCTGGTGTACGAGGCCAAGTGCATGGAATTGGACCAGCAGATTGCTCGTATCGAGAACGAGGTCGCCAACTGGACCCTGTTTGCCAAGTGCATGGGCAATGATGGCATCATCGCCCTCGCCATCGATGATGCCGGGCCCGAGCTGTCGGCGCGGGCCAATCAATTGCTGATGGCGTGCTATGGCCCTCGCTTCACGGTGTCGATCAAGACACAACTGTCGACCGCCAAAGGCGACCTCAAGGAAGGGTTTGAAATTGTCGTCCACGACGCTTGCCGCAACAGTTCTAAAAGCGTTGCGAAGATGAGCGGTGGGGAGCGCATCTGGATCAACGAGTGCCTGACCCGCGCCATGGCACTCTATCTCGCCGAGGCATCCTCCCGCCGTTCCAGCACGCTGTTTTCCGACGAAGCTGACGGCGCATTCGACGCGCAGCACAAGCGGCAATTCATGGCGATGAAACGCGAAGTGCTGCGCCTTGGTGGCTACAGTCAGGAATATTTCATTTCTCATACACCGGAACTGAGCGCCATGGCCGATGCCATCATTGACCTGGATCAGTACGCCAGGACCGAAGCGCCGACAGATTAGGAGGCAGCCATCGCACCATGAGCTTGAAAACGCTCTCATCTGAACTGGACATTCCAACCCGGGGTACGTACCGGGATCGAAGCTGTAGCCGGGAACCAACAAAACGAATGACGATGGCGAACACGGTTAGCACTACAAGAGCGTGCGTGCTAAGGTTAGTAAATCACCTGCCGTGGCAATTGGCCAATCGAAGCCAAGCCTAAGAGTGAATAGGGAGACAATTGTGCCATTTGATCATCCTGAGCGCCGGAACGGCGTTCGTATGGCAAGCGTCGTGGACGCCGCACTCGACTTGGCGAATAAGTGCGGATGGCGCTACGCAATCGCCTATCTTATCAGCGAAAGAGTCCCATCCCCGATCATTCAACGCCTGCTTTCCGGTGACGGAAAAATCCGAAGTCAGTCCCCCATTCTTCACAATTCCCCCTGCTGGCGTGGCTCCAGCGTGGATGGCATGTACGGCCTATTCGAATCGTTGCCCCAGCGCGAGCCAACTGCTGCATACGGCAACGCCGAATTCGCTCGTACCCCGCGCGTCGACGCTTACTGCGAACTCGACTAAGAGTCGGGCGTATCCTTGCGGGCCTTGCGCGCGGATGAAAAGTCACCTGCGCGCCATTCCATCGCGCGCATCGTTTGCATCGCTCTCCATCGTCCGCTTGCGTCACGGTGGCCAGTGGCCTTGGCCATCGCACCGGCCCCCATAGGTTGTGTACACCCGCGGCGATCGGAAATCCGCAGCACGGACTAACGCCCTAGACTGCTTGGCTTCTGCCGGTACCATGGTTTTCAGGTACTTCACGGAGGGGATCATGAGTCTGTTCACCGAACTTTATGCGCTGACGAAGTCAAGGCGATTCGCCATGATTGTCAGTTCAGACCACAGCACTGGCTTGATGACCATCAGCGTCATGCCGCGCGCCTTGAACGAAGCCGATGGCAAATACTGCAAAGACCTGACGCTGACCGCTACGCCGGAGGACTTCGATACCGACTTTGTGGCTGCAGTCAGCGACTATCGCTGCAAACTGGCGCCTCTGCTGGAACAGGCAAAAGAAGCCTCTGCTGCAATCGACAAGGCGACTCAGGCCGCAAAGTCCAGCGCCACCTCAAAGGTATCCGGAAAAGGTGCCGCAAAATCCGCTCCGCCAGCCGAAAAGCCAGCAGCCGATGGGGCATCGGTCACGGACAAGGCCAGAGCTTATCTTGAGGCCTCTTCGGGCGACGACGGACAGGACGACGAACTAAATAACGACTGGATGAAGAATCGCCAGCCGGAACTGTTCTAACGGGAGCCGCGCCATGACCATCGACATCAAGGAAATCGTCAAGCGCTATCGCTATAACGGCATGGAGCTTTCCGCGCCGCCGGGCCTGTCGGACGCGGAAGTGCGCGACCTCCACAGTGCCATCTACCCCGAACTCATCACGGCAGAAATTGTCGCCGAGGAGCCTGTCAACGGCGTGCAGGAAATCACTTTCCGCCGCACCGTGGGTACAAAAGGATGAACATCGAACAATTCCGGCGCGAGGTTGCTATCGCGGCGCAGGGCAACACGGCCAGCGCCACGGCACAAGCCGAGCGCGCCCTGCGGAAAAAGGATTTCCAGAAATGCGCACAGGCCTTGAACCAATTTGCGGCGGCGTCGCTGGCGGCGGCGGATCGCGGCGAGCGGCCTCGCCGCACAGCATTCCCGCCAGAACTGCTGCCTCCCGTCGTCTGACATTCCCGGCGGTGCCAAGCTTTTCGCTGGACGTCCCGTCCACCATCGAGCGCACGCAGAACAGGCAGACAATCGCCGTCCTCGCGCAGTTTCTGCTCGACGCCGGGATGATTGCCGGACGCCGCTTTTGCGGGGCTGCCGGAAGCATTCAGGATGTCTGTCAATTTGCGTTCGACAATTGGCTGGCAGCCGCCATCGGTGAGGTCAAATGCTTCACCCCGGTATTCGAACTGTGGCTCAGCGACGAATCAGGCTCCGTGCGGCGACCCATATCGCACGTGAACGGCTCAGGGGAGCTACCGCCACCCCGAGCAGTCGAAATCAGCTGGAAAGAAGCATCGGTATGTCATTGGGGCGTTGGCGCGGGACTGGACTATCTTGAAGCCTGCGTGCCGATGCTGGGCGCCACGGTTCTCGACGTCATCGAACGCAAAGCCGGCCACGCCTATCCGCTGTTCACACCGGGCATGGCATTGGACGAAGCGTCCTATCTCTACTGGCGAGGCGAAGAGGACGAGACGCTGGCGCTCGATGAAGACTGCGGCGACGACCAAGCAGCGCGCGATGCCATGGCGCAGGACATGATTACCCGCGCCGACATTGCGGCAGCATTTCCCGCTTGGGCGCTGGACTATAACCGCCCTCGCCTGTCAGCGCAGGAGCTTTCACACATCGCTGTGAACCACGCTTGCCCCTTCGCCCGCAAGGCGGCAACGCTCGCGTCCAGCTTGGACGGCACGCGTACCACTGCGCAGTACTGCGTCGAGGAAGATGGGCCTTTCATTGGATTCGGCGCAGTCCTATGCTGGCAGGGAGGCGACCTAGCGGTGCAGATTTCAGACGACTATGCGAATCTCGCTTGGCAAGGCGAGTATTGCGACGAGATCGGCAAAGCAGCCTTTGCGCTCAACGACGCGGCAGCGATGCGCCGCTGGATGCGCAAAATCAAGCCTAACCTCGCAGCAATTGGCCTGTTGGACGCCTTGCTTCTCCATCTGGTCGAGAGAGAATGATCTCAAGGAGGTAGCCCACATGCCAAACCCGACGTTCCATTTACACCTACAGGACGCAGCCAACCTGAGGCTGGAGCAAGCGATCCTGATCTATCGCACACGCGGAACTGGCGATGTTCGTACCTTCGCCAGCATCCATCGGGTCGACCTTAAACAAGGACAACCATGCATTCAGTCCGGCAAACCCATTACGCCGCGAGCCGCACGCGGTCTTGCCGACGCGCTGACGGCGAATGCTTCGCAGTCCGGTTTCCTGCCTGGGAATGTGCTGTATGCGGACGGCGACTCGCTCGTCTGGTGGGTTCCGCCACAACGCCGCCATATCGCCTTTCGATGCGCCTCCCCCTACATCGATGAGCGCGGCGCTGTGGTGCCGCACCCCGCCCTTGTATTTATGGTATCCACCGGGCAGTGGCTGGTATGGGCACATAAAGGACGCAAACGGCCCACGCCCGATAGTCCAATGTGGCGCGCCCCATATTTCAATGTCAGCGCAGATGGGTCGATCTGCCGTGGCAACGTCTCTACGCCAACCGGCACGACAATGGACAGGATCGCGGAGTGGGAAGATGCGTTCTTCCGCTCCTACTTTACGCATCCGAACGTTCCTAACGGCCTCATTCATCATGCAGGCGGGGCATACGG
>JBCNOX010000311.1:0-6368 GCA_039593645.1 Pseudoduganella sp. | reverse complement strand
CCAAGCATGCGCAGGCCTTCAATGCCATGCTGGGCCGGCTGAACCCGGAGAGCCAGCTTAACCTGCTGCAGGTGACCGAGATGTCGCCCGCCACCGCGATGATGCTGTCGGAGCGCGTCGCGCGCGGCGAGTTCGTGGTGATCGCGGGCGACCGCATTCCCGTTTCCCAGCATCCGCGCGTGGCGGTGGCCGACTTCATCGGCGCTCCCGCTGCGTTCCCGATTGGCCCGCATATGCTGGCCAGCATCCTTCAATGCCCGGTTTACCTGCTGTTTTCGGTGCGCCGGGGCAGCCGTTCGGAAGTGCACTTCGAGCACTTCCGCGACCAGGTGCGCATCCCGCGCCAGGGGCGCGAGGCCGCACTACAAGTGCTGGCCGCCGACTACGCCCGCCGGCTCGAACACCACACCCTGCGCGCGCCGCTGCAGTGGTTCAATTTCTACGACTTCTGGCATTTACCTGAACTGGAACACTCCGATGCATCTCGCTGACATCGCCCAACTCAACAGCCCGCAGCGCACCGTGCGCTTTGACCGGGACAACCTGTCGATCGAAGACATCGTCGATATCGCGCAAGGGCGCGCGGCCGCCGTGTTGTCGGACGACCCCGGCTTCCGCTCCGCCATCGAGCGCGGCGCCAGCTTCCTCGACCGCCTGCTGCGCGAGGATGGCACCGTCTACGGCGTGACCACCGGCTATGGCGACTCCTGCACCGTCACCGTGCCGCCGGAACTGGTGCCGGACCTGCCGCATCACCTGTATACCTATCATGGCGTGGGCCTGGGCGAATACTTCACGCCGGCGCAGAGCCGCGCCATCCTGGCCTCGCGCCTGGCTTCCCTCAGCAAAGGCTTCTCCGGCGTCAGCGTCGAACTGCTGCTGCAGATTACCCGCCTGCTCGACGCTGGCCTGCTGCCGCTGATCCCGTCCGAAGGCTCGGTCGGCGCCTCCGGCGACCTGACGCCGCTGTCCTACCTGGCCGCCGTGCTGTGCGGCGAGCGCGAGGTGTGGCGCAATGGCGAGCAGGTGCCTGCCGCCCAGGCGCTGCAGGAAGCCGGCATTACCCCGCTGCGCCTGCGCCCGAAGGAGGGCCTGGCCATCATGAACGGCACCGCCGTCATGACCGCGCTGGCATGCCTGGCCTACGACCGTGCCGAGTACCTGGCCAAGCTGTGCACCCGCATCACCGCCATGGCTTCCTTCGCCATGGACGGCAATGCCCACCACTTTGACGAAGTGCTGTTCTCGGCCAAGCCGCATCCGGGCATGCAGCAGGTGGCCGCGTGGCTGCGCAGCGACCTGCCGACCGACCAGTGGGAGCGCAACGGCAAGCGCCTGCAGGACCGCTATTCGATCCGCTGCGCGCCGCACGTGATCGGCGTGCTGGCCGACACCATGCCGATGTTCCGCCAACTGATCGAAAATGAACTGAACAGCGCCAACGACAATCCGCTGGTCGACGTCGAGAACGAGCGCATCCTGCATGGCGGCCACTTCTACGGCGGCCACATCGCCTTCGCCATGGACGGCATGAAGAATGCAGTGGCCAACCTGGCCGACCTGCTCGACCGCCAGATGGCGCTGCTGGTCGATGCGCGCTATAACCACGGCCTGCCGGCCAACCTGTCCGGGGCGGTGGGCGAGCGCGCGCCGATCAACCACGGCCTGAAAGCGCTGCAGATCAGTGCCTCGGCCTGGACGGCGGAAGCGCTGAAAGCCACCATGCCGGCCTCGGTGTTCTCACGTTCCACCGAATGCCACAACCAGGACAAGGTCAGCATGGGCACCATCGCCGCGCGCGATTGCCTGCGCGTGCTGGACCTGACGGAGCAGGTAGTGGCGGCCCTGCTGGTCACCGTGCGCCAGGGCGTGTGGCTGCGCTGCCGCGACCACCAGGGCGTGCTGCCGCAAAGCCCGGTGGCCGAAATGCAGGAAGCCCTGGCTGCCGACATCGCGCCGGTCGAGGAGGACCGCCGCCTGGAGCCTGACCTGCGCCTGATGCTGGAGCGTATCCGCAACAAGGCATGGAAGCTGTATGCGTAAGCACAAGGAAAGCCGCTGGTTTGCGGAAGTCGAAATCGATGTCCAGTTCTTTGACCTGGACCCGATGGAGATCGTCTGGCACGGCAATTACGTGAAGTACCTGGAAATCGTGCGCTGCGCCTTGCTCGACAAGATCGGCTATAACTACCCGCAAATGAAGGAGTCCGGCTACGCCTGGCCGGTCATCGACATGCAGTTGCGCTACGTCGGTTCGGCAGTTTTCGGCCAGCGCCTGAAGCTGCGGGCGGATCTGGTCGAATGGGAAAACCGCATGAAGATCGACTACCTGATTACGGACGCGGAAACCGGCCAGCGCCTGAACCGCGCCAGCACCACCATGGTCGCTGTCGACATCGCGACGAAGGAGATGTGCTTCGCCTCGCCGCCGGTGCTGTTTGAAAAACTGGGGATTGAACCAGCATGAAAAAACTCTTTGCAATTGCCCTGGCGCTGGCCGCCGCGGGCAGCGTGCAGGCCGCGGTGCCAAGCGCGAAAATCCAGGCAATGCTGGCCAAGCCGGCCGTCATGTGCGGCCGCTTCGACCAGACCAAGCAACTGGCGGGCATGAAAAAACCGCTGGCGTCGGAAGGGCGCTTCTGCGTCATCGCCGGCAAGGGCGTGCTGTGGCGCACCCTGAAACCGTTCCCGAACACGCTGCGCCTGACGCGCGAAGAGATCGTCAACTACCAGGGCGAGCGGGTCGCGATGCGCCTGGACGCCAAGACCGAGCCAACCGTGCGCATGATTAACAACGTGCTGTTCTCGCTGCTGTCCGGCGACCTGGGCCAGCTCGACGCGCTGTTCGAGGGCGAGGGCAGCGTGGACGCCAGCAGCTGGAACGTGGCGCTCAAGCCGCGCCAGGCGGCGCTGGAAAAGGCCATCGGCACCATCAAGCTGGAAGGCGGCTCCTACGTCAAGCAGATCGTGATGAATGAAGCCAGTGGCGACCGCACCACCATCGTGTTCTCCGCCATCCAGACCGGCGAAGGCGCGATGAACAAGGAAGAGGCGGCGCTGTTTTGACGCAAACCCGTAAATTCGCGTGGCTGTGGGCCCTGGTGGCCTGCCTGCTGCTGGGCCATAACGCCACCCTGTGGCTGGTCCAGCGCATCGTGCCGGATACCGACATCATGGCGCTGCTGCCGGTGCAGGAGCGCGACCCGGTGCTGCAGGCCTCCTTCGGCCATATGGTCGATGCGGCGCAGCAGCGCGTGCTGGTGCTGGCCGGCGCCGCCGATTGGGATGAGGCGCGCCGTGCCGCCGACGCCTACCAGGCCGTGCTGTCCACGCGCAAGGACTTGTTCGAAGCCACGCCAATCAATGAGCAGACCCAGAATGACTGGCTTGGCTTGTTCCAGCGCCATCGCCTGGCGTTGCTGACGGCGCAGCAGGAACAACAGCTGCGCGAACAGCCGGCGCAGTTCTGGCTGGAGTCGGCGTTGGCCAAGCTCTATGCCCCGTTTGGCGGCCCGAAGCTGGGACCATGGCAGGAAGACCCGTATGGCCTGTTCGCCGGCTGGGTGCAGGAACGCGCGCAGGAAACGCCGGTACGCCCGCGCGACGGCCACCTGTTTGTCGCCGATGGCGGGCGCCAGTATGTGCTGCTGCCGTTGACGCTGAAAGTGCCGGCGCTGTCGATGACTGCGCAGGAAACCGTGCTGCCCTTGCTGCAACAGGCGGAAGCCGCGGCCCGCAAGGCTGCCCCGCAAGTGGAGCTGATCCAGGCCGGTGTGATCCTGCACGCCGCCAATGCCAGCGCCCAGGCCAGCGGCGAGATGTCGACCATCGGCATCGGCTCGCTGGCCGGGATTGTCCTGCTCACCTGGTTTACCTTCCGTTCCTTCAAGCCGATCGCACTGATCCTGCTGTCGATCGGCATTGGCTGCCTGGGCGCGCTGTCGGTGTGCTGGCTGCTGTTCGGCCGCATCCACCTGTTGACGCTGGTGTTCGGCGCCAGCCTGATTGGCGTGGCGCAGGACTATGGCATCTATTTCCTGTGCAACCGCCTGGCGGCCGATGAAAAGCTCGATTCCGCCACGCTGCTCAAGCGCCTGCTGCCGGGCCTGGGCCTGACGCTGCTGGCGGCAGTAATCGGCTATACCGGCCTGGCCCTGACGCCATTCCCGGGCTTGCGCCAGATGGCGGTGTTTTCGGCGCTGGGCCTGGTGTTCGCCTGGTTTACGGTGGTGTGCTGGTTCCCGGCGCTGATCAGCGGCAGCACTTTGCGCAGCGGCCGCCTGGTGAAGTATTACGGCGCTGCACTGCAGCGCTGGCCGCTGTGGCGCGCCAGCCGTGGTTCGCTGGCCGTGGTGGCGGTGTTCGGCGTGCTGGCGGCCTGGGGCATCAGCCGCCTTGGCGCCAACGACGATATCCGCCTGTTGCAGAATCCACCGAAGCACCTGGTGGCCGACCAGCTCAAGCTGGGCAAGCTGCTGGACGCGCCAACGCCGGTGCAGTACTTCCTGGTACGCGGCGATTCGGCCGAACACGTGCTGCAGCGCGAAGAAGAACTGAAAGGGCGCCTGGACCGGCATGTGGCCGCGCAGCGCCTGGGCGGCTACCAGGCCATGTCGAACTGGGTGCCGTCGGCGCGCACCCAGGCGGCCCGCCGCGGGCTGGTCGAGCAAAAGCTGCTGGGCGATGATGGCCCGCTGCAAGGCATCGCGGAGCAGGCTGGCGAAGGCAGGGAATGGATCGCCGCCACCCGTAAAGGCCTGCTGGCGTCCGGCCAGCCGTTGATGCTGGAGGAATTCCTGGCTTCCCCGGCCAGCGAACCGTGGCGCCATCTCTGGCTCGGTGAACAAAGAGGTGTCTACGCCAGCATCGTCGCCTTGCGCGGCATGGACAACCAAGCCTCGAAGGAGGTCATGCTGGCAGCGGATGGCCTGCAAGGCGTGCAATGGGTCGACAAGGTGGCCGAGATTTCGTCGGTGCTGGGCCGTTACCGCGCCTATATGGGCTGGGTGGTGCTGGGCGCCTACGTGGTGGTATTCGGCCTGTTGTTCCACCGATATCGCGGCCGTACCTGGCGCGTATTGGCGCCGACAGCGCTGGCCAGCATCGCCACGCTGGCCATCCTGGGCTTTGCATCGCAGAACCTGCAACTGTTCCACGTGCTGGCCCTGATGCTGCTGCTCGGGGTGGGTGTCGACTATGGCATCTTCATGCAGGAGCACCCCGATCGCAGCGATCACACCCCTTGGCTGGCGGTCGGCATGTCGGCCGCCAATACGATCCTGTCGTTTGGCTTGCTTGGGCTGAGCGCAACGCCGGCCCTGCAGGCTTTCGGCCTGACGATGCTGCTGGGGACTACGCTGGCGTGGCTGCTGGTCCCGTGTTTTGGTACTGAGAAGGAAATCAAGAATGTTTAATGCGATGCCGCGCCGCCTTGCCGCCGCTGCCTGCGCCTTGCTGCTGGCCGCTTGTGCCGCAACGCCGCCGCAACCGCAGGCGCGCCTTGGCCTGAAACTGGCGCCGGCCGCCCTGGGCACTTCGCTGAGCGTGCAGCAGCACCTGAAAGTGGAGCGCAACGGCCGCACCGACGACCTGGACGTCGCGTTGCAGGTGGAACCGGAAGCGGTGGACGTGGTCGGGCTGGCATTCGGCCAGCGCGTGCTGTCCTTGCATTACGATGGCAAGGAGCTGACGTCCTGGCGCCACGTGATGCTGCCGGCACAGGTGCGTGCCGAAGACGTGCTGGAAGACATCCAGCTCACCCTGTGGCCGGCCGATGCCGTGGCTGCCGCCTTGCCGGCCGGCTGGCGCGTGGCCGAGCAGGGCCGCATTCGCACGCTTTACCTGGACGGAGCGCCGATCATGCAAGTCACCTACAGCGACGCGCAACGCTGGAGTGGCACGGTGGTATTGGAAAACCTGCGCTATCGCTATAAGCTGACGATCCAGTTCGCGGCGAACGCTGACTGAGTGCGAGGGCGGGCAATGACGAAGATTTACCTCAATGAATGCGGCATCATCTGCGCGCTGGGCGAAGGCCCGGAGCAGGTGAAGGCGCGCCTGTATGCCGGCCAGCCTGGCGTAGCGCCGACCAGCCGCTGGTCGAAAGGCCGTGAGCTGGCCCTGGGCGCCGTGCCTTGCGAGCTGCCGTCCGTGGCGCACCTGCCTTCGCACTTCCGCAGCCGTAACAACGCCCTGCTGCTGGCGGCTGTGGCGCAGATCCGGCCGGCGCTGCAGGCCGCTGTCGCACGCTACGGCGCGCAGCGCGTCGGCGTGGTGATTGGCACCAGCACTTCCGGCATCGGCGAAACGGAACAGGCGCTGGCGCGCCAGGTCGCTGACGGCGCGCTGCCGCCTGAGTTCAGCTATCG
>JBCNOX010000310.1:0-6387 GCA_039593645.1 Pseudoduganella sp. | reverse complement strand
ATTGGTCCTTGTCAGTTGCAGCCGCATCCGCCGCCGCCAACGGCACTGCCGCCGGAGGCTGCTTCCTTGCTGGTGTAAATATGTTCGTTGAAGCGCGTCTCCAGGCTGTCGCCTTGCATCAGCATGTCGGTGCGCGCCAGTTCGCCTTTTTCCCAGGGCTGGACGGGTTGCAGGGCGCAGCCGGAGAGTCCGGCCAGCACGGCGCAGGCAGCAATCAGGCGGCGCTTCATTGCTTTGCTCCCAGCGCGGACTTGATGCGCGCTTCCAGCACAGTGCGGTCGGCGGGACGGAAGCCGCTGTGCTCATACAACACCTTGCCGTCCGGACCAATCAGCACGCTGCTCGGCATGCCTTTGACGCCGTAGTTGCGCGGCGCCGTGCCGCTTGGATCGAAGGCGATCACAAAACTGGCGGGCGTCGCGTTCAGGAAGCTGCGCGCGTCGTCGGTCTTGGCATCGACATTGATGCCCACCACCTGCAGGCCCTGGCCGCCGTAGCGCGCCTGCATCTCGTTCATCCAGGGGAAGGACTGGCGACAGGGGCCACACCATGAAGCCCAGAAATCGATGTAAACCAGCTTGCCTTGATAGTTTTCCAGCTTGACTGTGCCGGCAGGTCCGGCCAGCGAAAAGGCCGGGGCGGGCTGGCCCGGCTCCAGCGCCATGGCCTGGCCGGCGACTGCCAGTGCGGCGGCGGCGGCCAGCATGCGCGCCTGGCGGCGACGCCACAGCAGCACGCCGCCAGCCAATACCGCCAGCACTGCCAGCATCGGGTCGTCGCCGCCGGTGATCGACGAGCAACCGCCGCCGCCGCGGTTTTGCGTCGCGCCGGCTGGCGCAGCATCGTTCGAGCCCTGGCCGCTCAGCGCGATCTGCCAGCTTGCGATGCTTGCCTGCAGGGTGGCACTGCCGGTGGCGCTGCCGGCTGCGGTCGGGGCAAAGCGGACCGGCAGCTCGCAGGATGCACCTGCTTGCAGCGTCAGCGGGAAGCTGCCGCAGGCATTGGCTTCACCGGTGGCCACTGCGAACGGACCGCTGAAGCCAAGGCTGTTCAGGACCAGCGGCGTGGAGCCTGTATTCGACAGGACGAAGCGCCTGACCAGGCCGGCGCCGCCCGCCGCAGTGCTGCCGAAGTCGAAGGCTTGCGGCGACACGCCAAGCGCAGGCATTGGTGCCGGGACGGCGCTAGCAGTGCCGTTCAGGCGAACGGTGAACTGCGCGCCGCCATCGGTTACCAGCAGCATGTCGGCATTGCGCGCGCCGGCTGCAGTGGGCTTGAAGCTGGCGTCAATCGTGCAGCTTGCACCCGGGCTCAGCGTGGCGTCGGCGGCGCAGCTGCCCGCCAGCGCGAAGTCGCCCGGATTGCTGCCGCCGAGAACCAGCGACGCAATCTTCAGGGCACCGGTGCCGTTATTGGTCAGCGTATTGCGTTGGGCTGCCGATTGTTGCCCCACCTGGGTAGCGGCGAAGGCCACCGGCCCGGCATTGCTCAAGGCCGGACGTGCCACCAGGGACGTGGTGCCGGAGCCGGTGACGGCTACCGACAGGTCGGCGGCATTGGAACGCACCAGCAAAGTGCCCGCGACATTGCCCGCAGCAGTCGGAGCGAAGGCCAGCGGGACCGTGCAGCTTGCGCCAACGGCCAGGCTGCTCCCGCAATCGCCGCCGCTGGCGATGGAGAGGCCCTGCGCGCCGCTGACCGCAATGCTGCTGAAGGCCAGCGCCACGTTGCCGTTGTTGTTCAGCGTGACTTGCTGCGCAAGCGGCGCCGCGCCAATGGTCCACAGGCCGAAGGCGACAGCGTTCGGGGTGGCGCTGATGGAAGGTGTTGCCGCAGCCGAATTGCCGGATAACCCGACCGCGACGCTCGCGTTACTGGCGTTCGACGCGAGATCCAGGCTGGCCGAGAATGCTCCGGCCGCAGTGGGCAGGGCCTGCACCACCACGGTACAGTTGGCGCCGACTGCCAGTGGCGTGCCGGTCGCGCAGGTGCCGCCCAGCGTGAAATAGCCGGCCTGTGCGCCGCTCACGCCAAGGGCAGAAAAGTTCAGCGCAGCCTGGCCGCTGTTAGTGACGGTCAGCGTGCGCTGGGCAGGGGAATTGGTCAGCAATGCGCCGAAATCCAGCGCGCTGGCCGACAGCGACAGCGTCGCCTGGGCCACGGCATTGCCGGTACCGGACAGCGCCACGCTGCTGGAGCCGCCGGTGGCATTGTGGCTGATGGTCAGCGCCCCGCTGCGGGTGCCGCTGGCCGTCGGATGGAACACGAGTTGCACGGTGCAGTTGGCGCCTGCCGCCAGCGACGCACCGGAGGCGCAGCTGCCGCCCGCCACCCGGAAGTCGCCGCCATTGCTGCCGCCCACGGCAATGCTGCCGATGTTCAGCGCTGCAGTGCCGCTGTTGGAAAGGGTGGTGGACAGGGCGCCGCTGTCCTGGCCCACGGTGGCGCCGCCAAAGGACAGGGCGGCCGGCGCCACGGAGGCCGCCGGCGCCGCCGTCACGTTCGGGTTGCCGATGAAAGCCGCCAGGTCGGCGATTTCCGCGGAACTGAATTTGCCGTTGTACAGGGACCCCATGCCGCCCTTGTTGGCAGCGAAGGCGGAACTGATCACGGAAGGGTTGTTCGCCCCCGCCAGGATGTTGCTGACATTATTGGCCGGCGACGGTCCGTGGCAGGCGGCGCAGGTGGTGCCGCCGGAAGTGGGGCCGTTCAGGTAGAGGGTTTTGCCGTTCAGGGCATCGGCGGCCTGCGCGAGTTGCGCAGCCTGCGCCAGGCCCAGTGCCAGCAAAGCCCAAAGTCGGTGATGTTTCATCGGAGCTCCCGTGGTTGGTGGTTTGTTCAAGCACACATCGACAGGGCCCAGGCATTGCAAACGCTGTGCAGCAGGGCGCACAGCCGCCAGTCGCGCCAGCGCTGGTAGGCCAGGCCGAAGGCCAGGCCGGGCCCGAATACCAGCGCCGCCGCCAGCGGTCCGGAGCCGAGGTGCAGCGCACTGAAGGCCGCCGCACTGGCCAGTACCGCCGGCGCGCTGCCGGTACGCGGCAGCAGCCAGGCGTGCAGGCCGGCGCGCACCAACCATTCTTCCAGCAGCGGCGCCAGCACCAGCAGGCGCAGCACGGCGGCCAGGTCGGGCGAAAGCAGGGCGGGGCCGCAGACGGCGGTTTGAGCGAGCACGGTACTGAACATTCTGTCAATGTTGTTACGGTCAATACCGGCGCACGCGAAAATGGTTCAAAATCGGGTGGGAGAATATTTTTGAAAAATCTTTGAACCTTTTTGCTCCGGCTGTGTATTCACAGGCGTAAAAAGGAGAAAAGTGCATGCGGGATGGCAGGAGGGCGGCAGTGACAGGCGACGTGGACGATGGCGAACTGGTTCGGCTGGTAGGGGGCGGCGACCGCCTGGCCTTCCAGGCACTGTACCGCGCCTACTTTCCGCGCCTGGCCCGTTTCCTCGACCGCATGACGCGCAACGTGCCGCTGCTGGAAGAAATCGTCAACGACACCATGCTGGTGGTGTGGCAGAAGGCGTCCAGCTATGACGGCAGCAGCAAGGTCTCGACCTGGATTTTCGGCATCGCCTACCGTCAGGCCCTGAAAGCCCTGCGCGGCCTGGACGAGCCACTGGAAGAGGCGCCCGACGTCGCCGGCGAAGAATGGCACGAACCCGAGCACGCCCTGGCGTCGCGCCAGCTGCAGCGCGGCGTGGGCCGCGCGCTCGATGCCTTGCCGCTGGAGCAGCGCGCCGTGGTCTGCCTGACTTATTACCATGGCATGGCCTACCAGGAGATTGCCGAAACCATAGGCTGCCCGGTGAATACCGTGAAAACGCGCATGTTCCATGCGCGGCTGCGGTTAAAGGACATGTTGTCCGACCATATGGAAGAAATACGATGAATACGCAAGACCCATCGAACATCGCGGAGCACCAGGAAATGCAGGATCTGCTGCCCTGGTATGCCTCCGGCTCGCTGGCCGACAGCGAGGCAGCGCCCGTGCAGCAGCACTTGCGCGACTGCCCCGAATGCCGCGCCGAGCTGGCCTGGCAGCGCCGCCTGATCGAAACGGCAGCCCCGTTGCCGGCCGGCCTGGACCAGGAACGCGCACTGGCGCGCCTGATGCCGCGGCTGGACGAGGCGCCGGCCCCGTTGGCCCAGTCCTTCGCCAAGCCATCCCCCGTCATGCAGGCGCCGTCCCGCATTGCCACTGCCTTGCTGGGCTGGCTGCGCGGACCCGGCGCCTGGAAGGGCTGGGCCATCGCGGCACAGGCGCTGGTGATCGTCGTGCTGGCTGCCAATATGCGGCCGGCCGCCCCGCCTGATTACAAAGCCCTCGGCAGCGCTCCTGCTGCCACGCCCGACGTGCTGGTAGTGTTCAAGCCCGATGCCAGCGTGCAGGACGTACAGCTGCTGCTGAAAACATCCGGCGCACACCTGGTCGGTGGGCCGACGGCCACCGGTGCCTGGCTGCTGGATGTGGAGCCGGCGCAGCGCCAGGCCGTGCTTGCGGCCTTGCGCACTGATCCTGCGGTTGAGCTGGCCGAGGCGCTGGCAGCGGAGGGCAGGCAGTGAGGCGTTGCTTTGTGCTGGTGTTGTGGATGCTGGTCGCGCTGGCAGGCCTGCCAGGCACACAGGCCGCCGCGCAGTCGGCACCCCATGCCGCCGCGCAGCCGCCTGCGGGCCCGGCGGAAATCCTGGTCATGCTGCACCTGCCCGCGCCGCACTTCCGGGCTGACGGCTACAGCAGCGCCAGTTACCGCGACGATGCCGGTCGTCAGGCGCGCCAGCGCATTGCTTCGGAACTGGCGCGCGAGCATGGCCTGCAGATTATGGAAGACTGGCCGATGCCGGCGCTGAACGTGGATTGCTACCGCATGCGCCTGGCCGCCGGCCAGGACCCGGTGGCGATCCTGGCCGCGCTGTCGCGCGATCGCCGCGTGGCCTGGGCCCAGGCAATCCAGGACTTCAGTGCACAAGGCGGGGCCGGCGCCCCTGGCGACCCGCTGTACCGCGTGCAACCCGCCGCCGCGCCATGGCAACTGGAGCAGTTGCGCAAATCCGCCACCGGCCGCAAGGTGCTGGTGGCCGTGATAGACAGCGGCGTCGAGGCCAGCCATCCCGACCTCGCCGGGCAGGTGGCGCTGCAGGAGAATTTTGTCGACGGCCAGTCCTATGTGGCCGAAGAACACGGCACTGCAGTAGCGGGCGTGATTGCCGCCCGCGCCGACAACGGCATCGGCATTGCCGGCATCGCGCCGGAAGCGCGGCTGATGGCCTTGCGCGCCTGCTGGCAGGCCGACGGCGGTACGCGCTGCAACAGCTTCACGCTGGCCAAGGCCCTCAATTTCGCCCTGCTGCATAACGCACAGGTCATCAACCTTAGCCTCTCCGGGCCGCCGGACCGCCTGCTGCAGCAACTGGTTGGCGTGGCGCAGGCGCGCGGCATCCGCGTGGTAGGCGCGATCGACCCGGCGCGCGGAGATGGCGGCTTTCCCGCCAACAGTCCCGGCGTGTTCGCCGTCGCTGCCGACGATGCGCCGCGCCACGGCGCGCAATGCCTGCTGGCGCCGGGCCGCGACGTGCCGACCACCATGCCGGGTGCGCGTTGGGGCATGGTGTCCGGCTCATCCTACGCGGCGGCGCACGTCAGCGGCATGCTGGCCCTGATCGGCGAACTCAAGCCGCAACTTAGCGGCGAGCGCCTGCACGCAGGGATCGTGCGCAGCACTGGTGCCGCACCGTTGACGGGGATAGATCTTTGCGCCACCATCATGCGCATTACCGGCAAATGTTCCTGCGCATGCCCCAACCCTTCCACCGACAAGCTGGCACGATCGCCCTGATTGGGCTGGCCTGCGCTATGGATGCAAGCGCGCAGGCGCAGGTGAGCGGCAGCGCCGGCATTGTGTCGGACTATATGTATCGCGGCATCTCCCTCAGTTCCGGCAAGCCGGCGGCGCGGCTCTCGTTCGACGTCGATGGCGCCAGCGGCTGGTTTGCCGGCGGCCAGGTCGTGACTGGCCAGCTGGCGCCGCAATCGCACCGCAATGCCCAGTGGCTGGGTTATGGCGGCTATGCGCAGCGCCTGCCGTCCGGACTTTCGTGGGAAACGGGAGTGTCGGCCTACGCTTTCCACGGCGCGCCGGACTGGAATTTCCGCGAAGCCTTCGTCGGCCTCTCCTACGACAACTACTCGGCACGCCTGCATTATTCGCCCGACTATCTCGGTTTCGGCGACCGCACGGTATATGCTGAACTCAATGGCGGCGCGCCGCTGGCGGCGGGCTGGCGCTATTTCTGGCGCGGCGGCTTTCTCGCTGCCTTGGATAATGCGCTCAGCAGCCGGGTGGAAGCGCGCATCGGCGTTGGCACTGCCGTCGAAGGCTGGC
>JBCNOX010000031.1:0-19381 GCA_039593645.1 Pseudoduganella sp. | reverse complement strand
ACTGGTGGAAGCCCGCACCGCCGAACTGACGCGCGCCAAGCAGGAGGCCGAACTGACCAGCGAAGAACTGCAAGCGGCGCTGGAAAACCTCAGCATGACGCAGGATGAACTGGTACGGCGCGACAAACTGGCTGCCCTTGGCTCCCTGGTGGCAGGCGTGGCGCATGAACTGAACACGCCGATCGGCAATAGCCTGATCACGGCTTCCACGCTGGCCGACCACACCGCAGCCCTGAGCCGCCAGGTCGATGCCGGCATCCGCCGCTCGGAACTGGATGCCTACCTGGAGCGCGCGCGCGAAGCGGGCGACATCATCCAGCGTAACCTGCAGCGCGCCGCCAACCTGGTGGGCAGTTTCAAGCAGATCGCCGTTGAGACGACCGGCGCCCAGCGCCGCCACTTTTTCCTCGACCAGCTGCTGCAGGAAATACTGGCCCCCCTCTGGGCCGGCCTGCCGCAACCGCGTCCCAAGCTGGTGCTGGACGTCGTACCCGGCCTGCAACTGGACAGCTATCCGATCCCGCTTAGCCAGGCAATCGGGCACCTGGTCGACAACTGCATCATCCATGCTTTTTCCGCGCCGGGTCACGGCGAGCCGACGGTTACCATTACCGCCAGTGCCGAGGGCAGCGACGTGCTGCTGTCGGTGGCTGACAATGGCGCCGGCATCCCGCCCGAACACCTGCGCCGCGTCTTCGATCCGTTCTATACAACGCGCCTGGGCGCGGGCCAATCCGGCCTGGGCCTGTACATCACCCACAACATCGTGTCCGGCGTGCTGGCCGGCCATATCGATGTGGCCAGCACGCCCGGCCGCGGCAGCACCTTCACCATGCGCCTGCCGGCCACCGCACCGCTATGAAAAGACAGCTCGCTATCCTGCTATGCGCCGCCACCGCGGCCGGCATTGCCAGCGCTGCCCCGGCCTGGTGGTACCTGTACCAGAGCCGCATCGACGGCCAGCGCGCCTGTTCGCAAACCCCGCTGGGCCAAGGCTGGGTGAAAATGGCCGGCCCGTTTAAAGATGCCCATTGCGAAAAGTTGGTGCGTAATAAATAATGAAGTCAAAGCAAGAAGCAACGCCATCCCACCCCGACAAGGAGACCGTATGTTTCAGAATCCCGAGCAGTTCGCCAACGCCACCAAGACACTGTTTGAGTTCCAGCTGGAGACCTTCAATACCCTGACCAACCGCGCCATGCAAGGGGTGGAGCAGGCGGTGGCCCTGAATATCGCGACGGCGCGCAAAGCACTGGACGACCAGATCGAGGCCGGCCGCAAGGTCAACGCCTCCGCCACGCCGCAAGAGGCAATGGACGTGATCAACGCCCGCCTGCAGCCCGGCATGGCTGCCACCAACGCTTACAACCAGCAGCTGGGCGCCCTGCTGTCCGAAATGTCGAACGACTTCCATAAGGCCGCCGACGCCCACCTGGCCGAGGCCAAGTCCAACCTGAGCGCCCTGATTTACGACGTGACCAGGAACGTGCGCCCCGGCTCTGACAACGCGGTGGAAATTGTCAAAACTGCCATTGATAATGCCTTCAAAGGGTATGAGCAGGTGACCCAGGCGACCCGCGACGCCGTCAAAGCCTTCGAACAGCAGGTGGAAAAGGCCAGCGCCGCCGCCAAGAAGTGACAGCGCAGCGGGTGACGCGTTATACTGTATAAAAATACAGTTTTCGCGTCGCCTCGCCTGCATGAACCAAGTCCTTGAAAATCCGTTCTATTACCTGGAGAACTTCCACCAGGTCCTGCATTGGATTGGCGAGCGCTATAGCGACCTGCTGACGGACGAGGAAGCCGGATTCCTCGCCTGCTTCCCCACCCTGCCTCAACCGTCCCGCGCCCTGTTCGTGCGCATGGTGATGCGCAAGGGAGAACTGTTCCGCGCATCGAAGCTGAGCTACCCGGAGATCGGCTGTACCGTCTCCGCCGCCAGTCCGCTGGTCGAGCAAGGCTGGGTGGTGCAGGACCCCGAGCTGACGCTGGACGAGCTGTTCGACCTGCTGCAAAAGCCTGAAATCACCCGCGTATTCGCCCTCAGCGGCGCCGAACGCAGCGCGCGCAAAGCCGACCAGCTGGCAGCCCTGCGCGAGCGCCACGATGGCAAGCACCGCTTCACGTCCTGGTATGCCGACGCCGGCGACCAGGTCTACCACATCCTCGCCAAGCCCCTGTGCGACCGCTTGCGCCTGATCTTCTTCGGTAACTTCCACCAGGACTGGTCGGAGTTCGTGCTGTCCAACCTGGGCATCTACCGCTACGAAAAAGTCGAGTTTTCGCCGGCCGCGCGCGGCTTCCGCTCGCGCCGCGACATCGACGACTACCTGGCCCTGCACGCATGCCGCGAACGTTTCGCGGACGGCGAAGATCCCCTGCAACTGGCGCGCGAGCTGCCTGGGCTGGCCGGTGACAATGAATGGCTGCTTAGCCGCCGCCAGAAAATGCTGTTCCAGTTCGGCCAGCAACTGGAAAAACTCGGTAACTGGGCCGGTGCTTTCGAGCTGTACGAACAGTGCGCCTATCCGGGTGCCCGCGCCCGCGCCATCCGCGTGCTGGAAAAAGACGAGCGGATCGGCCTGGCCTACGAATGGCTGCAGCGTGCGCAAGCCGCGCCCGAAAGCGAGGCAGAACGCCAGCAATTGCTGCGCATGGCGCCGCGCCTGCGCCGCAAGCTTGGCCATATGCGCGAGCCGGCGCACAAGCCAACGCCGGTCGAACGGATTGACCTGGTGCTGCCAATGCCGGCCGAGGAATGGTGGGTGGAAGGCGTAGTGCGCGACCATTTGTGGCAGGACGAAGTGCCCTGCTTCTACGTGGAGAACGCGCTGGCCAATTCGCTGTTTGGCCTGCTGTGCTGGGATGCGGTATTCGCCGCCATTCCTGGCGCCTTCTTCCATCCATTCCACCATGGCCCGGCCGACCTGCACAGCGCGGACTTCCAGCGCCGCCGCGCCCCGCTGTTCGAATCCTGCTTTGCACGACTGGAAGATGGCAGCTACCGCGACGCCATCCGTGCCAACTTCGCAGCCAAGGCCGGCCTGCAGTCGCCCTTCGTCTACTGGGACGCGATCGATGAAGAACTGCTTGATTTCGCGCTGGAGTGCATCCCCGCTGCCCACTTGAAGCTGTGGTTCGAGCGCATCCTGCTCGACATCAAGGCCAACCGCAGCGGGTTCCCTGACCTGATCCGCTTCTGGCCTGCCGAACAGCGCTACCAGATGGTGGAAGTGAAAGGTCCCGGCGACCGCCTGCAGGACAACCAGCTGCGCTGGATCGACTATTGCGCCCAGCATGGCATGCCGGTGTCCGTGTGTTACCTGGCGTGGCAGGAATGACGTACACCATCGCCGTCCGTGCCCTGTGCGAGTTCACCGCCAAGCAAGGCGACCTTGACCTGCGCTTCACACCCACGCCCACCGCACAGGAAGGCATCGAAGGCCACGCCGTCGTCGCCAGCCGCCGCAGCGAAGACTATGAGCGCGAGGTCAGCCTGTCCGGCGACTTCGGTCCGCTGCATGTGCGCGGGCGCGCCGACGGTTACGATCCGCGCCAGAACCAGCTTGAAGAAATCAAGACTTACCGGGGCGACCTGTCGCGCCAGCCGGCCAACCACCGCATCCTGCACTGGGCCCAGCTCAAGGTTTACGGTCACCTGCTGTGCGCGGCGCGCGAACTGCCTGCCGTGCGCCTGGCACTGGTGTACTTCGATATCGGCTCGCAAAAAGAGACGGTACTGACCGAGGAGGCGGATGCCGCCTCCCTGAGCGCCTTCTTCGAGGAACAATGCGGCCGCTTCGTCGCCTGGGCTGAACAGGAGCTGGCGCACCGCACCGCACGCGACCAGCACTTGCGCGCCCTGCGCTTCCCGCACGCCGACTTCCGCCCCGGGCAGCGCCAGCTTGCGGAAGCCATGTACAAGGCCAGCGCGCGCGGCTGCGCGCTGCTGGCGCAGGCGCCCACCGGCATTGGCAAGAGCATCGGCAGCATCTTCCCGATGCTGAAGGCCAGCGCCGAGCACGGCCTCGACAAGGTATTCTTCCTGGCCGCAAAGACCAGCGGCCGCGGCATGGCGCTCGGCGCGGTCGAAACCATCAAGTGCAGCGCGCCTTTGCTGCCGCTGCGCGCACTCGAACTGGCTGCCAAGACCACCGCCTGCGAAAACCCGGACAAGGCCTGTCACGGCGAGTCATGCCCGCTGGCGCAAGGCTTCTACGACCGCCTGCCCGCGGCTCGCGCCGCAGCCTTGAAACTGCCCATGCTGGACCGCGCCTCGGTGCGCGAGGTGGCGCTGGCGCACCAGGTCTGCCCCTACTACCTGCAATCGGAACTGGTGCGCTGGGCCGACGTGGTGGTGGGCGACTACAACTACTACTTCGACATCAGCGCCATGCTGTACAGCCTGACGCAGATGAATGGCTGGAAGGTCGGCGTGCTGGCCGACGAAGCCCACAATATGGTTTCGCGCGCACGTAAAATGTATTCGGCCGAGATGGACCATGTGCGCCTGCGCGTGCTGCGCAAGACGGCACCGGAAGCGCTGCGCAAGCCGCTGGACCGCGTGCACCGCCAGTGGAGCGCGCTGGAAAAGGCGCAGGAAGCCGAATACGCCAGCCACGCCGAGCTGCCGGAAAAATTCATGGCCGCGCTGCAATCGGCCTGCACCGAGATCGGCGACTACATGGCCGAACATCCGGCGTGGTTCGATGCCGACGTGCTGGACTTCTATTTCAATGCCCTGCTGTTTGGCCGCCTGGCGGAGAGCTTCGGCGAGCACTCCCTGTTCGATATCGAAAAGTCCGACGGAGGCCGCGGCGCGGCGGCGGGCCGGGTCAACTCGGTGCTCTGCATCCGTAACATCCTGCCCGCGCCCTTCCTGAAGCAGCGTTTCGAAGCCGCGCACGCAGTAGCCCTTTTCTCGGCCACGCTCAGTCCCTGGAACTATTACGCCGACACGCTCGGCATGCCAGCCGACACCGCATGGATCGACGTTGCCTCGCCCTTCGACGCGCAGCAGCTCCAGGTGCATATCGCCAGCCACATCTCCACCCGCTACCAGCACCGCGAGCGCTCACTGGCCCCCATCGCCGCGCTGATGGGCGAGCAGTACCAGCGCCAGCCCGGCAACTACCTCGCCTTCTTCAGCAGTTTCGATTACATGGAAAAGGTGGCCGGCCTGTTCGCCGCACGCCATCCGGACGTGCCGCTATGGCGCCAGGAACGCCGCATGGATGAAGCGGCGCGCGATGCCTTCCTTGCCCGCTTCCGCGCAGGCGGCGAAGGCATTGGCTTCGCCGTGCTGGGCGGATCTTTCGGCGAAGGGATCGACCTGCCCGGCGACCGGCTGATCGGCGCTTTTATCGCCACGCTCGGCCTGCCGCAGATTAATCCCGTCAACGAGCAGATCAAGGCTCGCATGGAGGCTGCATTCGGCGCCGGCTACGACTACACCTACCTGTATCCCGGCCTGCAGAAAGTTGTGCAGGCCGCAGGCCGCGTCATCCGCACCACCAGCGACCGCGGCACCGTCCACCTGATCGACGACCGCTTCGGTCGTCCCGAGGTCCAGGCCCTGCTGCCCGCATGGTGGCAGCTTGGCGCATCTTAACGGGTGCGTTGGCCCGAGCCACACAGCAAGGCGTGGTTCTCCTTACGCTGGCGGACGATGGCCTGGCGTTCTTCTTCGCTTACAGTGACCGACCCGTTGGCGCCGCCGAAAGCCAGCTTGGGAACCTTTTCGGAAAACTCGATCTGCTGCGCATCGCGCTTGCAGACTTCATCATCGGTCATCGGCTTGTTGTTGCGGTGCTGGCTCGGGTTATAAGGCGTCTTCCGCGAGTTGCGCGCTGCGACGTCGGCCGCCTCCTGGTTCGCAGCTTCGCGCTGCATGCGCCGTTCGCGCGAATCAAGCTCGCGCTGCTGCCAATCGCTGGCAGGTGCAGTTGCCGCTTGCGTCGGCGCCCGCTGGACCGCGATTTCCTTGGTCTTTACGCCATCCTGTGGGCGATCCGAATAATGGACTTTGCCGTTGGCGTCGGTCCATTTATAGAGCTGGGCATGCGCCGGCACAGCGGCCAGGGCGAGCATCAAGGGCAAGATAATTTTCATGTCGCGAAGTATATTTAAAACATATCCGGCCGTGTCTCACACATTGTCACCTGGGAACAACATGAACTCCACGACCAGCACAGCAGGCCGGCCATCCTTGGCTACACCCCAGTACACCGGATAGCCGCCATCGCCAAAGCCCGAATCCGAAATAACAGCGTCGTTCAAGCGAGCGAGGCTCAGCATCGAATAGCGTCGTTCCGCATTCTCGGCGTACGCTTCGAACGCGCGTTCCTTATCGCGCGCTTTCACGGCCAGCACCGCATCCATGTCCATGATCGCCACGTTGCCTGCATCCACGCCAACCACGTAGTTGGGCGAGTCGTAGCAATTGTGGTCGGCTGGAAGCCAGCGCTCAACGGCTTCGCCGGAAAAACGCACGCGTAGCGCGGCAATGCGGCCAAAGGCCATTGAAACTTCGGCCGGATACTCGCCAGGCGGGACAGCCTGCCCCAACACCCCCAGCACATCGGCGTCATAGCCCAGATCTCCAACTACAAGCCGGCCGGATCTGACGCTCAATTTGCCGACCGGGCGCACCTCAATGACACTCTTATCATCGTCCAGCCGGACCTCGCGGCCTGGCACGAACAAGGCATCACCACCGGCTCCCGCATCATCTTCCGGCAACTCGCGCAGCGGAATAATGGCTGGATCCGTGAAGCGAGGCCGAACACGGTCTGTCACCAGTGGCTCCGCTGCCGAGCAAAGGTAGTACCTGATGCGAGCAATCCGCCAATCGCTGCCCGCCCGCCACAGCTCATACTCGTAATAGTGCGGCAGCTTTCCCTGGTCGCGGGTTTCGACAAACATCTTTTCCTGCTCGTGCCTGACGCTCACGATTTCCTCCTCGCCTGCAATGTGCGGGCACGGGTCCTGCATGACCCCAGCCAGTTCCATGCAGCCCTGATTGATCGCATGTTCTGCATCAAGCTCGGTGACAAGCTCCTTCCAGCGATCGAAGCTTTTCATGACGTGCTTTGGATCGGCTTCCGCAGCCAGTTGCTGGTGCGCCCGCTGGTAGCCGGCGATGAACGATTGGACGCGTTCAGTTGGTTCCATGCCTGGTTTCGCGGGGTTGTTGCGGTTCGTCAGCGACGATTTTTTGCTTCGCAAGTAACGAAATAATGAGTTCATCAGTAATTTCCGGCGGACTCCCGCAAGGATACCATCGACATTTCCAGGTGCCTGGCGGTTAGTCTTCTAGAAGAGGAAAATCTGCGCTTGAAACCACAAGCGAAAATTCGTGTTTGAACTCGTAGTCCCCGATGTAGGCCTGGGCGATCTTGCCGCTCCAGGATATCCTGAACTGCGAGGTTTCACCAATGCGGTCGAACCTGATCTTATGTTTGGCCACTGCGTCATGTCCCAGCAAATAGATATGAAACGCCAGGTCCTCAAAGTCTTCAAGTGCTTCGGGATCAGGATCTATGGTCAGCTCCAGGCCATCCAGCAGTTCCGGCGTGTAGTCCGCTTTGGCGCAGACGCGGAAACCCTCATTGCTCCAATAGCTCGAAGACAAAATGCAGGAATGGTAATTTCCCCATACGATGGGAGCGGCCCAATCGGACGGATATTCCGTGTTTTCGTCGTCCTCTATTTCCCGTTCGGAGTAGTAATCGGCAGACTCCAGATGCAAGTCGAACCAGACCGCACCATCCACCTGTTTGGCGGACCAGGCGAATTCCTTGATCGGGTGGCCTTCGGGCCAGGGATTGTCGTTGAAGTAGATCCTGTCGGGCTTCATGCTTTCTTCCGGGTTGTTGAGCTGTCCAGTGCAGACCGGGCATCATAACTTCCGAACCGCTAGCCAACTCTATCCAATCGTAACGAAGCGCCGGCGGCCAAGGGATCGACTTAGAATTGCCACTTTGAAAACTTCCCCCACATAGAATGAGCAATTTGAAAGGCCTGATCGGGACGCTGGTCGCCTTAATGGTAATCGGAGCGGCACACGCCAAAGGACCAAGCGACAGGAAGCAGATCCTCGATGCCATACGTCCACTCGCGGCCGAAGAACTCAACCAGCCGGTCCGCATTAAGGTGGACACGCTCAATATCGACGGCGGCTGGGCTGTATTAGTCGGAAACCTCGTGGGCCCGCCCGGCAAGGACATCAATTGGAAGAAGTCCGTGACCTGCAGCTATGATCTCGACCGAATGCTGTGGGTCGTCCTACGGAAAAAGAACGATGGCTGGCACGTCAAGCACATCGACTTCTGCGCCTCCGAGCCACCCTATTGGTACATGGAACAATACGGCGGCTTCGTCTGGCCGTGCGGTGTCTACCGAGGCCTCACTGCGTTCGGCACCGAGACGCTCGAAACCCAATGCCGCCGCGAACGCAAAGGGAAATGAGCGAAATCCCCGTCGCGTAACAATCGAATTGCAACCTTTGTGACGACGTTTCTCCCCGTCACTACAGGCCCCACACCGTTGAATCACAACTGAACCGTACAGCCCGGCTATTGTGCTAAATTGCGCGGAATCATAGCAAAACGATAACTAGCATGACCTACCTCAATGCCGCCGTTCCGGAAGCCCTGCTCGGCACTGCTCAAACCAACCGCCTGTTGCGGCTTTCCTTCCCGCAGGAGGACGGCCCGCGGGCGCTCATGCTGGCCAACCGCCTGGATGCCACGGAAGGCCTGTCGCGTGACTTCCGCTTCACGGTCGAAGTACTGTCCAACGACGCCAGCATTCCGCTGACGGACGTGCAAGGCCGCATGGTGACCATCTCGCTGGTGCGCGAAGACGGCAGCCTGCGCTACTTCAACGGCTACGTATTCGAATTCCAATTCGTCAAAACCGACGGCGGCCACGCTTACTACCGCATGCAGCTGGCGCCATGGATGGCGTACCTGCGCTTGCGGCGGGACTATTATCTGTTCCATAGTAAAACGGTCCAGCAGCAGACCACCGACATCTTCAACGACTATCCTGTCGCGGACTGGCAGTCACGCATCCATGGCGAAGACGCAGGCATGACCGATGCATGCCAAGCGGCTGAAAGCGATTACAACTACCTGCACCGCCGTTGGGAGGAGCGCGGCTGGCACTACTGGTACGAGCACCGTGCGGACGGCCACACCCTGATACTGGCCGACGATACGACGCGCGCCGATGCCATCGACGGCGATTCACCCGAGATTCCCTTCCAGCGCGAAGCCGGAACGCAGGAAGACGACGCCATCGGCGATTGGTCGCCGGTACGCCGCATCGTGCCCGGCAAAGTAGCCCTGGCCAGCTTCGACTTCAAGAATCCGCGCCCGCAGTTGACCGACCTGCCCGTCATCAACGACCAGGGCAAAGTGCACCAGATTGAAACCTACGACTACACGGGCGCGTATGGCTTCACGGAGGGCGACAACGCCGACGCGCAAGCCCGCCGCCGCACCGAAGAGATCGAGGCGAGCGCCAAACACTTCGAAGCCGGCGGCAACGACCGCACCGCGCAACCGGGCCGCTGGTTCCGCCTGACCGGGCATTTCGACTGCCAGGACAGCGAGTTCGTAATTCTTGAAGTGCGCCACAGCGCAAGCAACAACTACCAGACTGGCGCCCTCGCCCCTGCCCATTACAGCAATTCGCTGACCTGCATCGGCAGGAATGTGCCGTGGCGCCCGGGGCGTGGCTTCAACAGCCTGGCTCCCAAGCTCTATGGCCTCCAGACTGCCACGGTGGTCGGCCCGGCCGGCGATGAAATCCACACCGACGAGTATGGCCGCGTGCGCGTGCAGTTCCATTGGGACCGCGTAGGCCAGTACGACGAAAAGAGTTCCGCCTGGGTGCGTGTGGCCACGGCCTGGTCGGGGCCGAATTTCGGCATGACGTCGATCCCGCGCATCGGCACCGAAGTGATCGTCCAGTTCCTGGATGGGAACCCGGACCGGCCCCTGATCACGGGCATGGTACCCAATGCCCAGACCATGCCGCCCTGGACGCTGCCGGACAACAAAACGCAAAGCGGCATCCTGTCGCGCTCAACGCCTGGCGGCGCTTACGACAATGCGAACGCGATCCGCTTCGAAGACAAGAAAGGCGCCGAGCAGCTCTGGCTGCACGCCGAAAAAGACCAACTGACCGAAGTCGAACACGATGAGGACAAGTGGGTCGGCAACGATCGCCGCAAAACCATCGACCACGACGAAACGAACCACATCAAGCACGATCGCACGGAAACCGTTGACAACAACGAGACCATCACCGTGCACAACGACCGCAAGGAGCGCGTCGACCACAACGAAACCATCAGCATCGGCGACAACCGGACAGAGGATGTTGGCAAGAACGAGACCATCGATATTGGCGGAACGCGCAATGTCACTATCGGCCACATGAAGATTGAAACCGTGGGTCTGGCGAAGATCGTCACGATCGGCGGCGCTTACCAGACGACCGTTGGCGCGGCCATGAACACCACCGTGGCGCTGATGCAGGCCGAGGAAGTGGGCTTGTCCAAGACCGTGATGGTTGGCCAGAAGATTTCCTACACCGCCGGCGAAGAGTTCCGCATTGAAGTCGGCGCCAGTACCTTCGTCATGAAGAAGGACGGGCGCATCGAGATTTCAGGCAAGGAGATCATCATCCGCGGCTCGAAGAAGGTCGAACTGCATGGCGATGACGTCGACACTAACCCGGTAGGCTGAGCGTGGAATTTCCAGTAATCCCCAGCCTGCTGTTCGATAACCGCACTGAGCTCGATGCGCTGCACTTCGACACGGTCGACCAGAACGGCGCAGCCTTCCACGTGATCGTCGCCAAGACCGCCTATGCGCTCGGCCCCTGCGATGAGCGCGGCCACGCCCAGTTGATCGCCCTTGAGGACCCGGCGCCGCTGCACGTGACCGATGTCCATCACGAGGACGATATCGAAAGGAGCGTCCGCTACGAAAGCGACCTGGCGCCTTTCAAGCCGTTATGCGATATCGTGGTGGTCGGCGACGCACACCCTCCAACCGGTGGGCCAGTCGACGAATTCCACATATCGCTGCGCGTACAGCGCCCTGACCTGCCAGCCCCACTGCCTGAGCGCCCGCAGCCGCTCAATCCAATGATGCGGCTGTCGCACGACGTTGAGCAGGACTGGCTGCAGCGTGTAGCAGCCGCGCAAAACGCCACTACTCCCGGCCAAATCCTGGTTGACAAGACCCTGCGGGTCACCGGCGAACGCCAGGTCTGCCGCAACGCCGCGCCTGAGCGCTGGCTGAAGTCCACCTTGCGCGCATGCTCCCTCGGCATGGCGAATTCCGCGCCGTGGAGCATCAGCACCGCCAAGGCTGCCGTGCGCACGCCGCTGCGCTACGAATACGCCTACGGCGGCGAATGCCGGGTCGAATCCGGCAGCGCCGATGCTGGCCGGGTACCCGCCAAACACCGGCTCTCCGCGGAACAACGCCAAACTTATCCTGATCCGGCAACGGCGCCCGAAGCACACGATAGTTGCCAACAAAACCCAGTAGGCCGCGGCTTCACCCGTACCTGGTTCCTCGACGCCTGTGGCATCGAGTCGCTGCCCGCACCTTGCATCGAATATCCCGCCCAACCGTTTACCGCCAGCGGGTTCTGGCAAATGGCTGGCGGCGACGCGCCGCAAGCGCCAGGCGGCATGGGCTACGTCGGCCGTGGCTGGCTGCCGCGCCGCGACCTGATAGGCCAGGTCGACATGAAAACCAGCTGGAAAGACGACGAAGTCCCATTGCTTCCGAAGGATTTCGATTTCCGCTACTGGAACGGCGCGCCGACAGACCAGCAATGCCCGTATATGGAAGGCGGCGAGCAATTCCTGCTCACTAACCTGTGCGCGGCCAATGCGCCGTATGCGCGCGTCGATGACAAGGGCAACAGCATGCTGGCCTTCAGCATCCCTAAGGAATCGCTGTTCCTGCTGGGAATTGACGCCGATTCGGCCATCGCCGCGATGCCCATGACGATCGACACGGTGCTGATCGATCTTGACGCCGGCCAGGTGCAGCTGACCTGGCGCCTGGCCATCTCCGTCGCGGACGGCTTCCAGGAAGTGCGGCTGCACCACGCGAACACGCCACAAGCACTGGAACGCTTGAACGCGTGGCACGCCGACACCGAACCACAAAGCCTTTAAGATTCCATGGCTCACGAAACTGTTACCAAGTCCAAACGCTTTTACTGCGTCAGCCTGACACCGGATATTTGCAAAACTCCGGTCGGCAATTCCGTTGTCCCCATCCCTTACACGATTACCGGGGAATTCAAGGATGCCAAGGACGTATCGCGCTCTGTGAAGACGCAAAGCGCGCCCGTCTTCCTGCATAACAGAAGCGTGATCCCCAGCGTCAAAGGCGACGAACGCGGCACGCTGGGCGGTATAAAGAGCGGCACCTACCTCAAAACGGTTGAATCGAAAGACTACAGTTCCACCAAAGGTTCCAACGGCACGCAGACCATCCAGGAATCGCGCATGGTCTGGATGAACAACCGCAACACGATTGGCCGCATCTATGAACGAGGCGTGCAGGCGGCCCGCACCCGCCTGAAAAGCCTGGGCAAAGCGGCGAGCGAAACCCTGCACGACGCGGCACAAGGCTACAAGGACAACGTCTCGGACAGCCTGCACCAGTTCGGCAAAGACGCCATGGACAAGGGCGGCGACATTGCCATGGGCAGTGCCGCCGTGGGCGTTGGCGGCCTGGCGGTGGGCGCTACCGGCGTCGGTCTGCCGGTGGCAGCGGCGATGGAAACTACTGCGGCCGCCGGTGGCGTCACCGCCGGCGCAGTCACGGCGACCGGCTATGCAGCCGACACCTCCGCCACGGTACTGGACCAGGCAGCCGACTATATCCTCACCGGAAAAACGCCGGATATTGTGACCGCAGCAAGCGGCATGGCCTACAGCGCCGCAGAAAACCTGGTGTTCAAGAAGGTCGCCAAGCTTGGCAGCTTCCTGAAGAAATTGATGCCCTCGAAGAAGGCGAAGCCCGGCTCGACGCCACCGGCACAACCCAAGCCCCAGCCCAAAGCAACCGGTGGCGACGGCAAGGATGGCCATGACGGCGGCAAAACAAAGCAGACCAAAGAAGCCAAGTCGGACAAGCCCTCCGACTGCTGCCCAAAAGACGGAGCCCCCGGCGGAAAACCTGTCAAAAGCAGCCACCCGGTGCACTTTGGCACCGGGGAAGAAATCCTGCCCCAAACCGACTTCGTACTGGAAGGCCCCACGCCGCTGGCCTGGACCCGCACTTACCGTTCCGGTTCGGAAACCGAAGACTGGGGGCTGCTGGGCGCACGCTGGGGCACGCCTTACACCAGCAGCATCTCCATTTGCGCCAAAGGGATTGTTTATCACGAAGCCAGCGGCCGCGCGATCAGGCTGCCATCGCTTGCCATCGGCCAGGAACACGATCATCGTGGCGAAGGCTTCACCCTGCGCCGCGACAGCGACCAGCAAGTCACCCTGACCTGGCGCGACGGCAGCACCGACACCTTCACTGCCGGACCAGACGGATGGCTACCCCACGGCTACGATGGCGTGAACGCCATGCTGGCGCCACGTGCACCTGTTCGTACGCAACGCTTCTATCTGGCCCGCCGCACCGAACGCGATGGCAGCGGCATCACCATCGAGCGCCATCACGCCGCCCGGCCCGGCGAAGTCCTGCTGCGCGTCCGCACCGACGACGGCCTGATGATCGAAGCGCTGCGGGACGCATTGCTGCACACTGAATCCGGTCCCGAGCCGCAACTGGCCGCGCCACGCATCGGCCGCATCGAGCAAGTGCTGCCGGACGGCACCCGCCTGTGCCATGTACGCTACCGCTACGAAGCCGCCCTGCCCGATCTGGTCAACGCCACGGCGCCGGCAGGCACCTTCGAAGCGCTGCCCCTGCGCTGTAACCTGGTCGAACAAAGCAATATCGCCGACCAATCGCGGAGCTATACCTATCGCCACCATTTGCTGGTGCAGTACACCACCTACACCGGCTTCGCGCACGGCCTCGAATGGGTCAGCCTCGCGTTCCTGCGCGAGCGCTGGGCCGGCAGCGCCCTCGACGACGCGCAGTTGGCCGAGCGCAACCCCATCAACACAAACAACAGCTACCAGGCCCGCGCAGTGCGCACCACGACTGCCGATGGGCGCGACGAAGTCCAAATCGCCTACATCGACGCCGACACCACCCGCGTCACAGAACCCGATGGCGGTGTACTGGAATACCAGTTCAACGCGCAGTGGCTTGCCACCGCCGTACACCGCATCACTCCAGACGGGAGCCCCCGCTCTCTTGGTCGGCGCGAATGGAGCCGTGACGGCATGCTTCTTTCCGAGGAAGATCCCGACGGCGCATTGACCCGATACGGCTACGATATAGCGGGCAATCTCACTTCGATCACGGACGTCCAGAACCATGTAACCCGCATTCAGTACGATGCAACCAATTTACCGGTATCGATCACCGACGCTTTGGGCAACGTCACGCGGCGGCGCTACGATGGAGCCGGGCGCCTGCTTGAACGCACTGACGCATTAGGACGTAGTACCCACTACGCTTACGATACACAAGGTCGGTTGGCAATGGTTACTGACGCACGGGGCGGTACCAAGCACCTTTCATATGATGCGGCGGGACGCTTGGTATCGTACACGGATTGTTCAAACTACACTACTCGTTACAGCTACGATGCATACAATCGTCTGATCGAGATTAATGATGCCATAGGCAACGCAACCCGCTATCAATACGATGTGCTGGGGCGCATGCTTCGCATAATTCACCCAGACCAGGTAACCGAATCATTTGATTACGACGAAGGAAACAATCTGGTCGCGCGCACGGACGCAAAAGGGCAACGAACGCGCTACTGCTACAACGGGCATGGGCGACTTATAGAGCGATTCGACGCAAAGGAACAGACCCTGAAGTACACCTACGACAGGGCCTTGCGTTTGATAGAACTCACCAACGCTAATGGAGACGTCCACAGGTTCAGATATGACTCGGACGGTCGACTCGCCAGCGAAATCGGATTCGATGGTAAAGTCACTACCTATTCCTATAATAACGCCGGTCATCTGATTGCCAGCGATAGCGCAGGCGTTTGTACCCAATATGCCCGAAACACAGCGGGCCAACTGCTGGCAAAGAGTAATGCGGATGGTGGCGTACGTTACGCGTATGATGCGCTTGGGCGACTAACAGCTGCAGCAACACCTCAAGCCGAACAACGCTTTATCTATGACAGCGTTGGTCAATTGATTGATGAGCGGATGGCTTACTCGCCATCCGTATCCAATCAGACCTCTCAGAAGCCAGAGTTCGTTGCAGCTTTTACTCTGACGCATACCTACGATGAGTTGGGCAATCGTACTCACACAGTTCTCCCAAATGGTCGCCGTATCAACACACTCCGCTATGGCAGTGGTCACTGGCACGGTACGGTCTGGCAAGGCGTCTCGCTAGTGGATGTCGAACGCGACCATCTGCATCGGGAAACATTGCGCGAGTTTGGGAAAACAAAAGAACGTATCTCCGAGCACCGCGTCTACGACCCACAATCACGATTGACTGGCATTTTGCTCAACAAAGGCAATCGCCGATTGGCAGAGCGCCGTTATGAATACGATGCGGCCAGCAACCTCATCCATATCGAAAATAGTTTCGGCGACAGCATCCACTATACGTACGATCCCCTCGGGCAGTTGCTGTCAGCAACGCAGCGTGGGTTGGAAGAAACCTTTGCCTTCGACCCTGCGGGGAATTTACTATCCCCAGATTCGGCCTCATCGTCAATTGACACCCGGAAAATACTGCGTGACCTTGATGAGCAATCACCTCATGGCCCGACTGTAACCCAGCTATCCAAGTTGATGCATGACATGCTTCGTGAATATCTGGGCACTACATACGAGTATGACAAGCAAGGAAATACCGTAGAAATTCGTCCGAGCGTGATTGGTATTTCCAAGGATGACGGCAAATTGGAACTGGCCTACGATGCAGATAATCGATTAATCACTGCCTCTCGAACGTCCGCAAACTCGAAGCAACTGGCTCATTATAGCTACGACGCGTTTGGACGGCGGATAGCCAAGCGGGTTAGCACGCAGCGCTTGCGTAACAGCGAGTCTTCGCCATCCGAGGAACACACGTGCACTGATGTCACCACACTATTCGTTTGGGATGGTGACGTAATGGTGCAGGAAATCCATGCGAATAAAACGGTGACTTACCTATACGAACCAAATAGCTTTGTCCCACTCGCGCGGATCGAATCGAGGGAGGATATCAGTACGTACTCCCCGAACGACACCCATTTGTGGAAATTGGATGAGTGGGATTTACCACGATACACGCATGATTTTGACGACCACGTTAAATCATGGCACTCCTCGCTGAAAGAGCAAGCGGAATATCACCACCGTGCGCAATGGGAACATCGGCTAGCTGCAGCGGAGGTCGAAGCAATTGGCGATCGCATCCTTTATTACCACTGTGACCATCTAGGTACACCACTAGAACTTCGTGATGACGAGGGAGCACTCGTTTGGGCGGCAAAATATCGTGCTTGGGGCCGAATATTTGCTCGACCGGTCAATAATGTAGATCAAGCCTTGCGGTTCCAAGGCCAATACGAAGATGAAGAATCCGGTCTGTTCTATACTCGACACCGCTACTACAATCCCGATGTAGGCCGTTTTATTAGCCAAGATCCGATTGGATTGCTGGGTAGCAGCAATTTATATGCGTACGCCCCCAATCCCACTGGATGGGTCGACCCATTCGGTTTGTCGCCGCGTTGTCCGTGGCCGGTAACTGACCTAGAGATGAAGTCCCTGGCTATCCAAGGGGAGTTGATTAATCCTCAGAAAAAGCATCAGATTCCGTATAACAGCACAACAACTGCCGTCGGTAGATTACGCGATGCCGAAGGAAACCATATCTTGATCGCAACTACAAGTGCGGGGCGCTTCACCCCTGCACAAATTGCTCGAGCAGAAGCGATCGGGGTAAAACCAATTTCGCAGCCCAACATTAAGGGCCCGGAAGGCCACGCAGAAAGATTGATGATAGAAAGATATGCTCGTGAAAACGGATATACAGTCGAGGAAGTAGCAGCTAGTAGACCTATCTGTCCGACTTGCCACGAATGCATGCAAAGAAATGATGTCAAACCTGGCGGAAGAATTAAGAAAGTAAAGCGATGAATTTAAGTAAACTAGCAGAAAGCACGCATCAGCGGGGCCTATTTGAGTCCTTGATAATTTGCGAAAGACTGTTTTATATATATTGTGAATATTCCGGGCGCGAGAAGGGCGAAATTCGTGAGTTGTTAGATGAGCTGTGGTCGATAGACCTTGTTCAAGAGACATACAATGAGGCGGATGTCACCAGCATTCAATCGTTCATCACCTCACTTTATCCAGAAAGCGGGAGTGGTAACGAATACGTTGCCTCGGGTTTTCTGGTTTCGCTAGTTGACATTTACGATTACATTGTCGAAAACGATGAAAACTATATTGAAAGCATAAAGCATCAATGCCTGGACAGCATAAGACACCACCTGGAGTGTGCGTTATTTAAGGATGGAAACGCACCTCGAGAAATCAGTAAGGAAGAGCACGCCGCTATCGAATCATCCGACTTGATTCAAAAAGAAGTTTCCGCACAAAAGGGATTTTCCGCAGACATACTACAGGGACTGAGCATTGATGAGATTAAAACAAAATACATCTACAATCCAATCGCTCCGTCTATAAATAGCCCAATATTAGCGTAATGAATACGCAACAAATATTGCATCGAATACGAATTCAACTCAAATTTTCGCGCGTTAACGGCGTTAGAAGCTCACTTACAAGACTGCTCGATGAGCATACCGGCTCTGATCACGAGGCAGAGATTCTTGATGTTTTCGCTTTGGAATTTCTAAAGTCCATCAACGACTACAAGAGTGCCGCTCCCTTGTTGCGACGACTTCTCTCTCTAGATATTTCCAACCAACTCCGACAGCGCGCTTCAGAATTTCTTTTGGAATGTGAAAAGAATGAGAAGATCGTTCCTTCACAACCTCGCGCTCAAAATTCTCAATTCGTTGAGTTTATTGAATTTATTCGATCTGAAAGACTGTTCAATAGCGTACCATCGCCGCAAACCGGTGAAAAACGTTTTGTAGTCAACGATCTTGCTGCAGCACAAAAGCTAGCTTGGCATCAAAGTATTGAGAAACCCTTTGCCTCATGGAATGGATTGCGAACCCAAACTTCAAAGCAAGTTTACAACTATTACTTCGCGAACAAGCTCAGTATGGACTTGATCGATGATCAAATTTCAGCCGAGATCATGATTCTCTGCGAGCGGTCTATACCGAAAGGGTTGATGGATTTCTTTGACGATATTTATGGCGATCTGGTTGAAATTGCTCGCGGAAAACTCGCAGAAATAACAACCGACCTGCACAAATTAATGTGGGAAGCATACCAAAATGACCTCTTTCCCTGCGGCTGGGAGGGAACCTTCCCATTGGGAAGGCTGTGCGTCTACACACCTGAGGAATAATGGTTCAAATCGAAATTCAACCTAATGAAAAAATTGGAGCTAATTGACAGAAGAAGTGCAGCTTCTCCAGATCGCCACCTTCATGATTGACGGGCTGTTTTTCTCAAACAACTTAAAAAATAACTCAATGGAACGAACTAATCGGAGTAGCAAAGCCGGTTTTTTATAGTTCAAGAGCTAATGCACAGGAACATCAAGCTTGACGAAGTGGTTAGGCATCGGCGCCGCCTGCGTGTTCCTTCAGGAGTTCCGCAGCGGCCGTATGCCCCTGAGCAGCCGCGAGATTCAACCACTCAATTGCCTCGTTCTTCGATACTGCTTCACCTAGCAGGTGTTGTCCCAGTTTCCATTGCGATGCATCCAGTCCCGCCTGCGCGCATTCGCGGAAAAGCGCGAGCGCTCGAGAAATGTCTTGGGCAACACCTATCCCGAAGTAGAGATGGCTAGCGAGCCTGTGCGTGGCCTCGATGTAACCGCCATTCGATGCGCGTTGATACCACTCGACGGCCCGCTCCTGTACTTCAGGCGAGCGCTCTTCGCAAAGCTGCCCAACATAGAACTGGGCCTCGGCATTACCCGCTTCTGCATGTGGAAGCAGGAGCCGATACGCGGTCTTGTAATGACCCAGCGGTTCCTGCTCAACTCAAGCCGCTAATCTAAATGCCTCAGCGGGTGTTTTCATGCCCAGTGCCTGGTGCGGGCGCTGGTTGTTGTAGAACCCAATCCAATCGCCAATAACC
>JBCNOX010000309.1:0-6388 GCA_039593645.1 Pseudoduganella sp. | reverse complement strand
GTGCGCGACATCGTGCAGGCGTTAAAGGACTTCTCGGAGGCCGGCGAGAGCCAATGGCAGCAAACCGACTTGCACGAGGGCCTGGAAAGCACCCTGAATGCACTGGCCAATGAGCTGCGCTTCAAGGCCCAGGTCGAAAAATATTACGGCAAGCTGCCGCTGCTGCGCGGCCAGCCGGGCCAGTTGAACCAGGTGTTCCGCAACATCCTGCTGAATGCGATCCAGGCGATTCCCGGCCAGGGCATTATCCGCATCGTCACCAGCGCGGACCGCGAAACGGTGCAGGTGCGCATCCAGGACAATGGCGTCGGCATCCCGCCCGAAAACCTGGGCCGCATTTTCGATCCCTTCTTCACCACCAAGCCGGTCGGCAGCGGCACCGGGCTCGGGCTCTACCTGGCGTACGGCATCGTCAGCAAGCACGGCGGGCGCATCAATGTGATTTCCGAGCCTGGCAAAGGCACGGCGTTTACCGTGGTCCTCCCACTGCGCTCCGCTGAACCCAGATAGGCAGGCGGTGCCCGCTCTTCTTTTCGAAGTCCTGCAACTGCTGGATCATGCGCTCATTGAGCACGTGGTCTGAAGCGAGCAGCATCAGGCCATCGCGGCTGACCACGTCGCGCGACAGCACCATGCCGGGCACCAGTTCGCCCGACAGCAGTTCGATGTCGGTGCTTTCCGCCGCGCCGCGCACGCCGCCGTCGACCACCTGGCGGAAGGCTTGCACCACTTGCGGGTCGTAGCGCTTGCCGCTGCCGTCCATCACCAGTGACTTGGCTTCCTCCGGCTTCAGGTGGCGCTGCACCAGGGCGCCTTGCTGCAGGTTGTAGTAGTCGATGGCCAGGGTCAGGATGCGCGAGCCGATCGGGATCGCAAAGCCGGCCAGGCGGTCCGGGAAGCCCTGGCCGTCGAAGCGCTCCATCTGGTGGCGCACGATGGCGGCGACGCCGGCCATGTCGGTCAGCGGCATCAGCAGCTGCGCGCCCATCACCGGGTGCTTGCGGAACAGCGCCAGGTCGGCGCCTTGCAGCATGGTCATCGGCGTGCGCAGCATTTCGTCGGAAAAGCCGATGCGGCCCAGGTCGTGCAGCAGGGCGGCGATGAAGATGTCCTGCACCTCATTCATGTCGAGCTTGAGCTGGGCTGCCATCTTGCGCGCCAGGTCGGCCACCTGGCGCGTCTGGCCGGTCTGGCCGGTGCCGCGCGCTTCGGCAATGCTGGACAGGATCTTGATGGTGGTGAGGAAGTTGGCCTTGAGCTGGCGCGTGCGCTCCTCGACTTTCTGTTCCAGGCCGGCGTTGAGCGACTTCAGCTCCTCGTTCTGTTTGAGGGTCAGCGCTTCCAGGCGCTGTTTTTCCAGCTCGAGCTGGTGGCGCTCCAGCGCGTGGCGCACGATCAGCAGGATGTCGTTGTCGTCCCAGGGCTTGGTGATGTAGCGGTAAATTTCGCCGCAGTTGATGGCATCCTGGATCGACTGCACGTCGGAGTAGCCGGTCAGCAGCAGGCGCACGGTATTGGGCCAGCGTTCGCGCACCTGGGCCAGGAAGCGCGCGCCATCCATTTCCGGCATGCGCATGTCGGAGATCACCAGGTCGACCGGCTGCTGCGCCAGCAGTTCCAGCCCCTGTGCGCCGCTGATGGCCGTCAGCACCTCATAGCCTTTGCCGCGGAACAGGCGGCGCAGGGAGGAGAGGATGTTCGGCTCGTCGTCGACACACAGGATGGTCATCATGGGGTGGCTTCCTTCTGTTCGTTAACAGGACGCTTCTTGGGCAGGGTGACGCGGAACGTGGTGCCCTTGCCGAGGGCCGACTCGACTTCGATGCGGCCATGGTGTTTTTGCACGATGCCGTAGGACAGGGACAGCCCGAGGCCGGTGCCCTTGCCGACTGCCTTGGTGGTGAAGAAAGGATCGAAGATGCGGCCCAGGTTTTCCGGTGCGATGCCGCTGCCATTGTCCGATACGCTGAACCAGACGTCGTCGCCTTCGCAACCGGTGCGGATTTCGATGCGGCCGCGCATGGAGCCGATGGCGTGGGCGGCGTTGACCAGCAGGTTCATCACCACCTGGTTGATCTGCAGCGGCAGGCATTCGATGTCCGGGATCTCGCCGTACTCGCGCACCACGTCGGCCTTGTACTTGATTTCGTTGCTGACGATGTTAAGGGTGGAGTCGATGCCCTGGCGCAGGTCGGCCCATAGCCATTCCTGCTGGTTGTCGACGCGCGAAAAGTCCTTCAGGTCCTGCACGATGTGGCGCACGCGCACGATGCCTTCCTTCGACTCCTGCATCAGGGTCGGGATGTCGGTGCGCAAAAAGTCCAGCTCCACCTGCTGGCGCATGGCGCGCAGGCGGTCCGCCACCGCGGCATCGACAATCGCCGCCTCGGCTTCCTGGTAAGCGTCGAGCATGGCGAACAGGCTGTCCAGGTAGCTTTGCAGGGTGCCGAAATTGGAGAAGATGTAGCCGATCGGATTGTTGATTTCATGCGCCACGCCGGCAGCCAGCTGGCCGATCGAGGCCAGCTTGTCGGACTGTACCAGCTGCTGCTGGGTGCGGCTCAGGGTTTCGTTCAGCTCGGTCAGCTCGATATTGCGGCGCCGCAGCTCTTCCTCGGCGCTCTGGCGCTGGCGGATGTCTTCCGCCAGCTGGGCTGTGCGCTGGCGCACCGTCTGTTCCAGGTTGTCGTGTGCGCGGCGCAGGGCGTTTTCCGCCACCCGCCGTTCGGTCACGTCGCGCAGGCTCTGGATCGCGCCGACCAGCTTGCCATCGTGGCCGCGCAGCGGCGCCGCCGTCGATTGCAGCCAGTGCCCGGCCGCGCCCAGGTTGGGGAAGTAGTCTTCTTCCTCGTAGGCGCCGTCGATCAGCGAGGACGCCTTGTACTTGTCGCGGAAATTGCGGTCGGTGGCGGGGTCGATGTTATCGACGATCAGGTCGGCCAGCAGGGGCCGCGGCTTGGTATAGAACGCCTGCCAGTGCTGGCGCGTGCCCACCATCTCATGCGTGCCCCAGCCCAGCAAGTGTTCGCAGGCCTTGTTCCAGTGGGTGATCACATGGTCGGTGTCGATGACAAAAGTCGCAACGGGGTGACCGTCCAACAGTTCGGACAGGGCGTGCTCGACAGACCTTTCGACGTGGAAGCTACTCATGTCAAAGTTGCATCTGGTGTGGACGATCTGATTATAAGGCTGGAAATAGAAAAGGTGCGCGTGCGATAGCTAACAGTCATAAAGGCCCGGCTTAGGCAGGCTAGGGCTTTTGGAGGAAAATACCATGGCCACCATCATTGCAGGACATTTCCAGTTGCAGGAAACCGCGCTCGCTGTCTGCGAAGCGCTCAAGTCCGCCGGTTTCGACGCCGGGCGCGTCACCAGCTTCTTCAACAATCCGCCCGGGCAGCACAATGTGATCCCGACCGGCGGCGACCGCGCCCAGTCACCGGGGGCCAAGCAGACGCCGGAGGCGGTGGCCAAAGGGGAGGTGACCGGCGCGGCCATCGGCGCGGCTGCCGGGGCGGCGACCATTCCGCTGACCGGGCCGCTGGGGCCGGTGCTGGGCGGCCTGGTCGGCGCGCACGTCGGCTCGCTGTACAGTTTTTCCGAACTGAAGGAAAAAGGCGAATCGGGACCGCCGCCGCGCCACTCCGGCATGATGGTCGCGGTTGCCGTCGACGCCGGGCAGGAGGCGCGGGCGATCGAACTGATGCGCCAGCAGGGCGCCGAAAAAGTCGAGCGTGCCGAAGGCATTATCGAAAACGGCGACTGGAAGGATTTCGATCCCTTGTCAGTTCCGCAATTCGTTTGAGCGGCCTGTTGCGGAATGCAAACGCCCCCTATGCGAAAAGTAATTTTCGGTATGATAGTTGCTACAATAAAAGCAGCGAACTAGACGTGGATCATCACCACGCAGGGCCGTCCAGTACATCATCTGCCACAAGAGCTATCGCTTTGTTCTGAGGGGGAGAGGGCCAATGACACAGGCATGGGTAGTCCTTTCGCGGCCGGACCGCCGCGATATTTCGGCGCCGACCGAAGCCCAACTGGTGGCGGCACTGTCGGATGTGTACGGCGGCAAGATCCATGGCCCCGATGGCGTTCCAGGCAGCGCCACCCTGAAGTTCGGTTATGACGACGGCCTGATGTACCAGGTCGAAGTCGGCCAGGACGGCGCCGTGCGCTACGAAGAGTGGTCGGACCGCGATTGCGGGATCGCCCTCGCCACGCCGCGCCACATGAGCTGCAAGCAGGAAGATGCGCTGCAGATCTGGAAGTGGCTGGCGCTGCGCCAGGTGGCCAAGATCCGCAACCAGGCCTGGCAGTCGGAAGATTGAGGCGCCGCGCTCAATGCGACATCAGCAGCGGCAGCGTCATGTTATCGAGCACGCTGCGCGTGACGCCGCCCAGCAGCGTTTCGCGGAAGCGCGAATGCCCGTACGCTCCCATCACCAGTAAATCGCAATCGCGCTCGCCGGCCAGGGCCAGCAATTGCTCCGCCACATTGCCGGGACGTTTCAGCAGGCCCTGGCGTTCGCTTTGTCCCAGCACCAGTTTCGCCAGCACGCCGTGCCGTTCCAGCCAGGCCAGCACATCGGTGCCGGGCGGGTCGCCGAAGACGCCGGGGCGCGCATCGGCGTCGTAAATCGCCAGCGTCACGCTGTCGGCGCGGCGCAGCAGCGGCAGCGCATCCTGCAGCGCGCGGCCGGCCTCGCGGCTGGCATTCCAGCCGACCAGGATGTGGCGCGCCGGCGCCGGGCCGCCCGGGCTGGCCACGCCATCGCGGCTGACGGCAATGGCCGACGAGGTGCGCGCTGCAAAGGGCATGACCAGCACCGGCTTGCCGCTGCCGGCCAGCACTTCGGCCGGCACATCGGGACCGCGCCCGTTGGGGGCGAGCTGGCCGACGATCACCAGGTCGGCATGGCGCGCCATCAGGCTGAGGCCGGTGGCCGCTTCATCGTCGAGGATGCGCTGTTCGAACGATTGCACGCCCAGCGCCTGCAGGCGCGGCGCGAATTCGGCCAGCGTCTGGCTGGCGCGCTCGCGCAGGATGTCGAGGTGGCGCGCCAGGTTGGGATCGTTGTCGTCCACCGTTTCGTTCTGGTACAGGAAGCGCGAAATGCCGGTGGTGGCGACGCCCACCACGTGGGCGCCTTCCTGCAGCGCCAGTTCGCCCGCCAGCAGGATGCGCGCCGCGCTATGGGGCGCTTCGTCAACATGCACGAGGATCGTTTTGTAGGCCATGGCGTGCTCTCAGCGCAGGGCCGCCGTCGCTTTCTCCAGCCGCGTCTGGCAGGCGATGCACAGCGGCGCTTCCGGCCGCGCATTCAGGCGCGAGAAGGGAATCTCATTGCCGCAGTTGTCGCACAGGCCGTAGCTGCCTTCATCGATCTTGGCCAGGGCGTGGCGGATACTGCTGAGCTGGGCCTGCTTGTGCTCGTCGGCTTCCATTTCGAGCTGGTTCAGGGTGCGGTTGCTGGCGCTGTCGGCCGGCGAGGTTTCGATCTCCTCGACTGCCGGAACGCGCGCCAGCTCGCCGTCCATGCGGCCGGCAAGCTGCTGCAAAAGTGCTAGCTTGCGTTGCTCCAGCGCGGCTTGCAGAGATGCAAGCTGATCCGGCGACAGGCCCATGGCGGTCTCCACGAATTCGTTGTTCGGAAGACCATTGTATGCCTGCTGCGTTATTTACGCACTCTCGCGTGCATGCCGTGCGGCGAGTTGCTTCTTCAGGCTCTCGAGCGGCGCTGCCAGGTGTTCCGGCCGCGCCGCCACGATGGCTGCCGCCACGGCCAGCAGGTCGGCGCTGACGCCGGCCAGTTCCTTGACGCGGTCGATGCGGCGGATGGTGTCGCGCGCCTCGGCGGCCAGGCGCAGCAGCTCCGGCAGGGTGACACCCATGCCTTCCAGCGAGTGGCTGGCCGCGTCGACGTACAGGCTGTTGGCTTGCTGGCGCAGCGCCACCTCGTTTTCGAACAGGGCCTGGGCAGCGCCGTGCGTCAGCGGGGCGGCGCCGCCTGTGCCGTTGCCGCCTTCCAACCGCTGCTGCTGGCGGATGCCGCGCATGATGCGCTCGTGCAGTTCGTCGGCGCTGGCGGACAGGCTGTCGGCCAGCGTTTCCAGGTCGTGCGGCAGGGCGGCGGTCAGGCTCATGGCTGGGCTCCTTTGGCGATGGCGGATGGGATGGCGGGCGCAGCGGCGCTGGCGGTATCGGCCGCCGGCTGCGGGTCGAGGCCGCGGTACAGGGCGGCATGGCGTTCGCGCAGGTCATCGATGTGTTGTGCCGCCAGCGTGTGGCGCAGGCCCAGCAGGCGGTACTCGCGCAGCTTTTCCTGCTGGTGCGAACGGGCCAGGGCCGCCAGCAGCCGGTCACGCGGCGCGTCGGGATAGGCAA
>JBCNOX010000308.1:0-6408 GCA_039593645.1 Pseudoduganella sp. | reverse complement strand
GCTCGGCGGGGGCGTCGCGCTGGATTGGCGGCGTGCGGGGGTCGCCGGATTCGCGCGCCTGCGACAGCGGCAGCCAGGCTGGCGTGCGTGCGTCCACCGGCGGGATGGGGACGCGGCGCAGGCCATCGCCATGGCTTTCATCGGCAAGCATCGGTTCGCCCTGACTTCCTGCGGGCGCGGGCGATGGCGGGTCTGCTGCCCGTGGTGCAGGCTCCGGGGGCGGGGTTGGCGCGGGTGCGCTGCCAGTTGCGGCATTGGCCGCTTCGCGATTGCTTGCGACGTACCATTGGCCCACGACTGCGGCCACAATGATGGCGATTACCACAATGCTTTGCCAGCGTTTCATAGCGCCTCTGCGATGTCGATTCGCGCCGAGCGGCGTGCCTGTTCAATTATTTCGCCCAGCTGCTTGGTTGCCTTTTTCTGCGCAACCATGCGGCTGGCCTGGTAACGCACCGTTTCCGATTGCAGGGGATGGGCGCCATGCACCTGTTCTTCCACCAGCACGATTTCCCAGTAGGCGGGCTGGTTCGGGCCGACCGGGGCGCGCACGGGAGCGGATGGCTTGCCGGGCTGCTGGCTGAAGGCAAGGCTGGCAAGCCAGTCCTTGCTGCCGTCGGCGCTGATCCAGCCGAGGTCACCGCCTTTGGCTGCGTCGGGGGCGCGCGACATTTTTCGGGCGAGCGCGGCGAAGCTGGCGCCTTCCTGCAGGGCTTTCAGGGCGCGCTGCGCTTGCGCTTCGTCCGACACGCGGATGTGGCGGGCCCGGACTTTGTCGATGTGCGCAAACAGCCCCTTGTGCTGGGTGTAGAAGGCTTCGATCTCTTGCGCACTGGTTTCGGCGGTCAGCCTGTTCAGCAGGGGGCTGCCGGAGTCGGTGTCGAGGCCGACGCCGTGCAGGCGCTGCAAAGTGGCCACGGCCTCGCCGTCGGCAATTGCCTTGCGCAAGTCGGCCACGGCTGCGGCGCCGAAACGCTGGCTGGCCCATTGCTGCACGAAGGCGTTGGCGACGATGCGGCGGGCCTGCGTGGCCGCCACGCTGCCAGGTTGCTGGAACATTGCCAGGCGGCCCTGTACGTTCTGGCGGCGGTAGACGTCGGACAGCGTGACGTTCGCCGCTGCGCTGTCTGGAAGCTGGTAGCGCAGCACTTCGATTGCGCCGGCTTGCGCTTGCTGTTCGGGCGTCAGGGCGATTTCCAGCGCCAGCGCTCCGCGGCGGCCGAAGATGGCTTCCAGCTGTGGTTGCGGTATCGGCGGCTGCGCGGTGACCAGGCTGTCCAGCGTGGCGCCGGGCAGCGCTTTGACCGCCGCGTCGATCTCCTTGCCGTAGATTTCGCGCAAGGTCGCCACGACGCGCTCCTCCACCATAACCTCAGGGGCGAAGGCTACCGTCGGGCTGGTCGACTGCGTCGGCGCCCCGTCGCCTGCATGCGCTGCAAGCAGGCGGGCGGTGATCAGCTCGTCCAGCGCAGTGCGCCGCTCGAGCGATGGTTTGGTGGCGCGCCGCTGTTGCCACAGCGTGTCGACTGTGAAAGCGTAAATCGGCTCGCCGTCGATGCGGGCGGCCACCGCGTCGCCTGGGACCGGCGCGGCGAGTGCGGAGGGCGTGGCGGCGGTGCTGCCCGCCACTGCGTTGGCGCCGGTGAGCGCCGCGGCAAAGGCTGCGGCGCGGGCGGCGCGCTGGACGAGGTGGCGGGCGGCCATCAGTTGGCCAGGCGCTCGGCGGCGCGGTTCAGCACGTGGACCACCATGGCGATCGAGTGCGGAATCATCTTCTTGCCCACCGCAACGCGGTCGCCGTGCGCAGTCGAGGACAGCACGATGCCGCCATTCGCATACGAATAGGTGCCGCCCTGCGTCAGCAAGGGACGAATGTCGCTCCCGCTCACCGGCACCGGCGTGAAGTCGGCAATGGCGGCCGACACCAGCGCGGAGTCGTTCAGGCGTTCGCGGTCGTAGTAGTCGTACACCCACTGTTCCCAACCCGAGTGGTCGTGGGCGGAGGTGGTCCAGGTGTGGTGCGGCTGCAGCAGGTCGGTGGTATGCAGCACGAAGCCCAGCGACTGCGCGGTCGGCTGCGCCAGGAATTGCGAGAACCAGTACTGGCCCAGGTTGTCGATTGGCTGGAACGGCGCGCTTTCGAAATCGGCATACATCGAAGGCGTGGAATAGCCGCCCAGGCGGTAATGGGCTTCGGTGATGCCATAGGCGTTGTATTTGCTGCCGTCGCCGAACCAGCCTTTCAGGCCGCCGGCGCCGTCGTCCAGGTAGTCGCCATACAGCCAGCTGGCAGCCAGGTTGTCGATGTCGCCGGCCACGGCCATCTTGGCATAGTTGTAGCCGCCAAACGGATTGCCGTGCACATCGCGGCCGGCGGTGTGGTTCTGGAAGTGCCAGAAGGTGGTGTACTTGACGATGCTGGCCCCTGCGCCCCATACCGGCGCCATCTGGCAGTTCCCGGTGGTGGCGCCGCAGATGTAGGTGTCGGCGAAATCGTCGACGTCATAGGCTCCCTGCCCCAATGCCGCCGCGAACTGGTCGATCGTGTAGCCGGCGCGCGTCACGCCGGCCAGCAGCTTGTTGTAGTTGGTGGTACCAGGATTGGCCTTCATGTAATTGACTGCGTCCAGCACGATACGACGATGCGTTTCCTGCTGCCATGCGTGGGCCGGTAGGCTTACTGCGGATGCTGCCAGCGCGAGGCTGGCAGCGATGGTGCTCAGTTTCATCTGGTGTCTCCTGGTTGAAAAAGAGACCAGACGATAGCGTCAATTTATGACGGACAGATGAAAAAGTCTTCTAAAAATATTAACAAAACTCAGAACTGCTCCCACTCGTCGCCCGCGGTGGCGCTGGCGACCTTGCGCTGCCGTGCCGGCCGCACCGCAACCGCCGTGGAGGCGGCCGGGCTGCTGGCGTTGCGCAATACCGGTGGCGCCTTCAGGTGGGCGGCTCCGATGCGGAAAGCGCTGACCGCGCGGGCCAGCACTTCGGCCTGGTCCTGCAAGGCCTGCGACGCTGCAGCCGTCTGCTCCACCAGGGCGGCGTTCTGCTGCGTGACCTGGTCCATCGAAGTGATTGACTGGTGCACCTGGGCGATGCCGGCATTCTGCTCGGCGGTAGCGGCGCTGATCTCGGCCACGATGTCGGACACCTGCTTCACGCTGGCCACCACATCGCTCATGGTGTCGCCGGCACGCACCACCAGCTTGGTGCCCGAATCGACTTTCTCCACGCTGTCGTCGATCAGGGCCTTGATTTCCTTGGCCGCCGCCGACGAACGCTGCGCCAGGTTGCGCACCTCGGTCGCCACCACGGCGAAGCCGCGGCCCTGCTCGCCGGCGCGGGCCGCTTCCACGGCGGCATTCAGCGCCAGGATATTGGTCTGGAACGCAATGCCGTCGATCACGCTGATAATATCCACGATCTTGTGCGAAGAAGCATTGATCGAGGCCATGGTGTCGATCACCTCCTTCACCACCTCGCCGCCCTGCACCGCGATCTGGGAAGCGTTCTGCGCCAGCTGGTTGGCCTGGCGCGCATTGTCCGAGTTCTGGCTGACGGTGGAGGTCAGCTGCTCCATGCTGGAGGCGGTTTCTTCCAGCGCGGCTGCCTGCGCCGAAGTACGGTCATTCAAATCGCCGGTGCCGACCGCGATCTGGCGCGAAGCGGTACTGACCGCATCCGCCGCCGAACGGGCCGTGCCCACCACCCCGCCAATCTCGCCCAGCAGCTTGTTGAAGGCCACGCCGGCGTGGCCGATTTCGTCCATGCGCTTCACCTCGACCTGGTGCGTCAGGTCCAGCGAGGAGCTGACGTCCTCCATGGTGCCCTGCATCTTGTCCAGGCCACCGGTGATCACCTGGTACATCCTGAAGCCCATGAACCCCACGATCAGCAGCACTGACACGGTCACCGCGACCAGCACGGTCAGCGCCCTCGAATAATCGGCATCGCTGTCGGCCTTCACCTTTTCGATCAGCTTCTGGTTATAGGCCACATGGTCGTCCAGGCTTTTCTTCACGCCGGCCGCGCCCAGCGCCAGCGGCGAACCGGCTACCAGGGTGGCGCGCACGCCGTCCATATCGCCGGCATGCGATGCGGCCAGGAACGGCACCAGCGCCTGGCGATAGGTTTCCATCGCGGCCTTGTCCTGCTCCAGCATCTTGCGGTCGGTCTCGTCGAAGATGTTGTTCTTCGCATAATCGGCCAGCACCTTGTCGAAGTTGGCGTGGGCATCGTTATACGCCTTGTCCAGTGCACTCTTGTCGGGCAGGTTGGAGAACACCGACAGGCGATAGCCGGCCAGGCGGCTGTCGCTCACCGCCGCCTTGGCGGCATTGATGGCTGAGACACTGGGGATCAGGCGAGTCTGCACCAGTTCCATGCGCTGCTGCGCATCGCGCAACTGCCAGATGCCCTGGGCGCCGACAAACAGCAGGCCAACCAGCGCGATGGCCAGGGTAACGATCAGTCGATTGCTGATTTTCATGATGGGCGTTCTTCCTATGCAAGTGAAATCGCTATCGCGGCCTTAGGAACAAGCAATTGGCCACCGGTAATGATGACGACTATCATCAATTCATCGTTGCAGTCCAACCTTTACTTGAGGAGCTATCATGTCCCCACTCGGCATTTTTCACACCGCCATCGGTTTGCTGGCCCTGGGTTCCGGCTTTGCCGCTTACGCCATGCACCGCGGCATCAGCCCGCGCAGCAAGACCGGCTTGCTCTACCTCGGCGCCACCCTGATCGTCAGCCTGACCGGGTTCGGACTGTTCGCCCATGGCGGTTTCGGCAAACCGCACGCCCTTGCCGTCCTCACCCTGCTGACCCTGGCCGTTTCCTACGCCGCCGGCTCGCTCGGATGGTTCGGCGCCGCGAGCCGCAAGATCGAAACCGTCGGCTATTCGTTCACCTTCTTCCTGCACTTCATCCCCGGCATTACCGAGACCTTTACCCGGGTTCCGGTGGGCAATCCGGTCTTCGAAAGTCCCGAGGCCCCGGCCCTGAAAGCGATTGCCGGAGGGTTGTTCCTGCTGTTCCTGGCCGGCGCACGCTACCAGCTCAAGGCCATGTCCTCAGAACTGCGTCGCCAGTGATTCATGGAAGATCGGCGGCTGGATGTCCGAACCGAAGGCGTTGTCGAGTTCTTCCAGGCGGCGCAGCGGCACTTCTTTCAGGTCCGCAATCTGCGGGGTCCAGCGCTGCAAACGGTCCGCATCGAAACGGTCCACTGCACAGGCAATCGCATAGCCGCTCATGCCAGTGATGCGGCGGCGCGCCTGGGCCTGGGCCTCGCGGATCGACAGCACATAGCGCTCCACCGTCAAGCCGGTCGAAGGCGCCTTGCCCACCCTTTCGCGCAAGCGGGTCAGCGAAGCGGTGTGCGTGGCAAGCAATTCCATCAAGCCATGGCCTGGCCGCGCAGTCGTCACATCGTGCTCGCCGCGCATCAGGTAGGTGGTTGCCATCGGCTTGTGGTTGCAGGTGACGACACGGATGCTGCCGCCCACCATCGACATGATGCTGAAATAAATCCCGTCATGCAGGGTGGCCGCAGCCGCCGCCTGCGCCAGCTTCAGTTGCTGGATTTCGATGAGAATGCTGCCATCGTCATTGGCAAACATGGCGGCAACGCCGGCCAGGGTTGGCGGGGCCGGGTAAGTCGTGTAGTCGCCGAGCGGCCGGAAACCGCGGGTGGCAAGCTGGGTCGCGTAATCGTCGATCAGGCTCCAGTCGATCTGCTTGCGGACCACCGGGCTGTTGCGATCGATGCGCACGTAAGAGGCAAGCTCATCCAGATTGGCGAGCACACTCTTGCGTATCTTGGCAGCGGTGCGCAGGAAAGTCAGCAAGCCGACGCCGGCCACCAGGACGGCCGGCCAAAGCAAGCCACCGGGCGCACCCAGCAATGGTATGAGGATGGCGGCCAGCGCGGCACTCGCGACGCTGTTGAATACCGAATTCCTGAACATTGCCTTCTTCAGCTGCTGCGCCATACACTCTCCCAATAGATGGGGAAAATTATAGCGATCCAGATGGGGCTAAAAATGCACGCATTCTCACCATTCTTCACCATTCATCATGAAAGGTGCTGGCTGAACCAGTCGCGTGCCAGCCGGGCCACTTCTTCCAGCGCGCCCGGCTCTTCGAACAGATGGGTCGCTCCCGGCACGATGTCGATGCGTTTTTTGCAATTAAGGTTGAGGAAGGCCGATTCGTTGAGCTCGATGACGCCCTCGTCGCGGCCGCCCACCAGGAACAAGGTGGGCGCCGTCACGCGCGCCAGCGCTACCTGTCCGGTCAGGTCGGGCCGGCCGCCGCGCGACACCACGGCAGCCACGCCGTCCTTGCGCTCGGCGGCGAGCTGCAATGCGGCGGCGGCGCCGGTGCTGGCGCCGAACA
>JBCNOX010000307.1:0-6414 GCA_039593645.1 Pseudoduganella sp. | reverse complement strand
TTCTTGCCGCTCATGATGACCGGCTTGGCGAAGTAATAGCCCTGGAAATAATCGCAGCCCAGGTCCAGGCAGTTCTTGAATTCGTCGCGGTTCTCGACCTTGCAAGCTACCAGCTTCTTGCCGTCCTGCTTGATGCGTTGCGCCAGCCTGGCCAGGCCATCCAGCGGCATGTCGCGCATCGACAGCTTGACGTATTCCACCATCGGCATCAGCGCCGGCAGTTGCGGCGAATCGGGATTGATGTCATCCAGCGAAAAGCGGAAGCCGTGGCTGACCAGCTCGGACATGCGCGACAGCACGGCCGGCGCCAGGCTGTTGGCAACGCTAACTTCCAGCACCAGCTTTTCGCGCGGCAGGAAGCCGAAGATATCGCTCAGGATCGCGTCCGAATCGACGTTGACGAAGCCGATGGCGTCGCCAATGGTACGCTCCAGGCCCAGTTGCGCGGCGTGCGCGACTACTGCAGCGGTAGCGGAGAGGGCTGAGGTATTGATGTTGGCCGGCCCGACCGGAGCGTTGCGAAAAAGCAACTCGTAACCGAACAAGGCCTGGTTCCGGTCCAAGATCGGCTGCCGGCCCAGATAAAATTCGCGAACTTTCAGGCTCTGGGAGGCCGCATCGTTGCTGGAAAGGTCGATCATAGGGAGATTCCTGACGTGTCCTGCCATTTTGGCATCAAATCATGCCGGTGTCTGTTAAATTTTCTCGAAGTCCCGTTTCTGCGGCAGGCCATCCACAAAGCATTTCATCTCGCCCGGCACGAAGGCAGTCCATTGCTCATTAGTAGTTAATGGCTGGGTGACGATCACAGCCACGCGGTCGTTGGGCGTGGTGACCTGCGAGAAGTCCACGCTTACATCTTCATCCGACAGCTTGGCCGTATCAAACGGGTACTGGCGCACGATGTAGTGCAGGTGGGTCGAGCAATGCGCGAAGAGGGCACGGCCGTCCGACAGCATCATGTTGAAAGTGCCATGGGCGGCAATGCTGCGCACGGTCTTCTCGATCTGGGCACGCAGTATCGGCAGCGGTGGGCAGGTGTCGCCGAAACGCTCGCTCAACTCCTGCAGGATCAGGCAGAACGCTTGTTCGCTGTCGGTGGTGCCAACCGGGCGGTAAGGCCCGTGCAGCACGGGCGCGAATTCCTTCAGGTCGCCGTTATGGGCAAACACCCAGTAGCGGCCCCACAGCTCGCGCACGAAGGGATGGCAGTTCTCCAGCATGACCTCGCCTTGTGGCCTTGCGGATATGCGCGATCACGTTCTTCGACTTGATCGGGTAGTTCTTGATCAGCTCCGCGATCGGCGAATGGATCGCGGCCTGGTGATCGACAAAATGGCGCACGCCGGCGCCCTCAAAAAAGGCGATGCCCCAGCCGTCATGGTGGGTATCGGTTTGCCCGCCGCGCAGGGCGAAGCCGGTAAAACTGAACACAATGTCGGTCGGGACATTGCAGTTCATTGCTAGTAATTGGCACATCCCTCAACTTTACCATGTCGGTAGGACCAGGCAGAGCCACATGCCCAACACCGCAACGAAATTAATCGTGAAGACCAGGCCGCGGAGCCTGATATTCCTGGTGCCTATCTGGACGCAGGAATGCACTACGCGGCCAGTAACGAAGATCCACGCAAGCGCAAGCTGGCGAACATCGGCCGACTGCTGCGCTATCAGCAGCAGGCACGCAGCGTAAAAGAACAGCGGCCACTCGAATTGATTCGAAAGATTGGCGCTGATGCGCGGCTCCAATTCCGCCCAGGGATTGGAATCATCGGGGCGCCGCCCCACGGCCCAAACCGCCGGAGCGCGGGCGACAGTGAGCAGCACATACAAGACGGCGCACAGCGCAACATGCGCTGCCATTGGATAGATCAGTAGATTGGTCATTCGTTCCTGCCCAACAGCTCGCTGGCCCGGGCAATCATTTTGTTAATAATTTCTGCTGCCGGTGGCGCGTCCTGGATGATGCCAGAGACCTCGCCCATCAGTACGCCGGAATTGTCGACATCTCCCGATCTGAAGGCGTTCCAGAATCGTTCGAACTCGGTGTCAATCGACTGCTCGAGTTCAGCCTCGCGTCCATGCCATGCCGCGACAAAATCGTTCTTGAGGACGCGGACCACGAACTCCGAATTTGGCCAATAGCGCTTGCGCACCACGTCGACCGAGTTGGACTTCATCGTTGCGTCGCCGTCGGCGCGAATGATCGCTTGGCGGAAGCTTTCCGGCGCCTCTGACTCGGACGCCGCAATGAACCGGGTGCCGACTAATACACCGTCTGCACCAAGCATCAACGCCGCTGCGAGCCCTCGCCCGTCGCCGACTCCGCCGGCCGCCACCAGCACAGTTTCTGGCGCATGCCCTGCCAGGTAATCGGCCGCCTCAGGCACCAGCGTGAACAAGCCGCGATGACCACTGTGGCCGCCCGCCTCACAGCCTTCTGCAACGATGATGTCGGCCCCTGCGTCCACCGCCTCGCGCAGGTATTTCATGCCTTGCACCTGGCAGATCAGCGGCACGCCTTGCGCCTTGATGATCGACGCATGCGGCTCCAGCTCGCCGAAAGACAGCATCAATGCAGCCGGCTTCTTCGCCAGCACCTGCTCGAGCAGCCTTGGATCCCGCGCCATCGACCAGGTGATGAAGCCGCAGCCGACACGTGTGCCACCTGCCGCAACGAACTGCTTTTCGATCCATTCAGCATCGCCGTAACCAGCCCCGATAATGCCCAAGCCACCCGCGTTGGTGACTGCAGCCGCCAGCCTGCCGCCGGCCATGACACCCATAGGCGCGAGCAGGATGGGATGCTCGATACCGAGCTTCTCTGTCAATCTGGTTTTCAGTCCCATGCGCTCACCATCACGTAGTAGCCATCCGGGTCGCGAAGCGCAAACTCCCTCGTACCCGTACTCGGATTAACGCTTGGCTCTTCCTCGAGCTTTGGAGCCAGGCTGCGCGCCCGGGCCAGCGCATCGTCAAAGTCATCGACGCGGAAGAACAGCAACAGCCCATTGCCGGGCTGCGAACTGCCGGGGCTCGCAAGCGTAGGATGATCGTGCGCTCCCCATTGGTGAAGGCAGAGCAGGACCGTTCCATCTCCGTCCAGGACCTGGCCGAAGAATTCATGGGCCGGCGCGGTCTTGGGCTGGCCAAACAAGGCTTGGTACCAATTGAAGCTGTGCGCCACGTCGGCGACGCCAATGATTGTCCAGGTTCGCTTCATAGAAACCTCCTCAGACTATCTAACGCGTGTATTTGGGCGGCCCCAGAGGGATGCGAGACGAATGCATTCGCCATCACTCGGAAGTCCGCATCCCAGTCGGGCTGCCTCGATCTACCGCGCCTTAATCTCGCAAGTCTCGAATACTGCTTGCAGCATTTGCAGGCCCCCTTCCTTCAGCAGGACTCATGCTGGTCCTTCAGTCTTGGGGAAAGCGGCGCTCCCATATCCCCTTCAAGCGCGGATCGTCGTCAACAAGCCTCATCACCGTCGCCATCTTCGGTGCTTCCTCGTAGAAGCGCTCGCGCCAGGGGCCAAAACGGGAGATGACGGCCACATAGAGATCGAGGACGCTCAAGGTATCGCTCAGCAGATACCTGGGAGGGCTCAGCTGCGCATCCATGGTCCGCCAGCAGAAAGCGATACGCTCGTGGACTGAGTCTACTACATCGCGCCTGGCGCTTTGCGGCGCCCCGATCCGGCTCACGTCCGGCTTGATCCAATGTAGCGAATAGATCGCCGAGGAGACGAAAAACATCCATCGCAGGAACTGGGCGCGCATGGGGTCATCCAGCGCCGGTGACAGCTTTGCGGCAGGATGCGCGTCGGCCAGCCAGATCAGGATGGCCGCACTCTCCGTGAGGATTTCACCGCTCGGCAAAACCAGCGTTGGAATCTGCCGCATCGCGTTCTGGCCCGCCACCTGCTCACGCGCGGCCTCAGACGACCAGGTTTCCCCTTCGATCAGCCGAAAGGGAATGTCCAGGAGCATAAGGGCTGCCTCGACGGCGACCGAGCCGGAACCTGCCGCTCCATAAAGAATGATTTCCGAGTCAATGCCCATGCCGTCGTCAGGGTCAGTCGCAATCCAACCCGCATCGCTCCGCCTTGTTGAACGTGGTCTCGGCCCCTGCAGGCGAGATGACCAGCGCAGCAGAAAGCAGCGCGACTATAGGGATTAGCTTTGTCATGATTGGGTTCGGACTTCCTGGTTTTCGAAGTTCAGTTCAACACCATTCCCCGCCGGGTCGGCGATGAAAATCTGCAGCTGCTGCGTTGCCGGAACAACGGCAACCCGATACTTGATGCCTCGCGCAGCAAGCTTGCTTTCATACGCCGCCCGATCAGTGCATCGGAAAGCGGCGTGGTCAAAGGTACCTGTTGATTGCGCTGGCCGGTTTTCATCCGGCCCTGCCTCGGACAAGTGCAACACTGCCTGATCGCCAGCATAGAGCCAATAGCCAAAGCTGCGAAACGGTGGCCGATAGCCGGCAGTGAGCCCGACAACGTTGCAATAGAAATCGCGCAGTTCATCGAGCAACGCGCGCGGTGCACGCAAGTTGTAATGACTGAATCCGATGGCCGGCATGGTTATCGACGCTCCAGGTCTATCCACGGCAGTGATTTGCTGCAATAGCGAGTCAGTTGCCGCTTTGGCAAAACGCCACTATGCCACCTAAATGCGTGTTGAACAACCGACAGGGAAAGGAAAAACGGGCAGCGCTGACATGGCTGCCCATAGTGGAGCAAGAGAGCGCTCCACGGAAGGATGCAAAAGACCTTAGTGCAGCAGCACCGGTTGACTCATCAATGCTTCATAGTTGCCCAGGAAATCATCGATCTCTTCGATGGTGGGCTCACTGGCAATCAATTCGTTAACGTCGCGGCGGAAGTTCTGCGCCATGACCCCGGCAATGAAGATTTCACGTTTGCCGCCTTTGTCGACAATCTCGTAGCCGCCGAAGCGCAAGGCTTCCAGGCTGCGGTCCGCGCCAAATTCGACAACACTGTATTGCTCGCTGTTGTATATGAGGTTCATATGGCTTCCTTCACAGTTCCGTTTCCAAACCGAGATGGGGCTGTCCTAGCCATTTTCAAGCGTTCAGTACCGGCTCCAGGCGCAGCAGGGCGTCGTAAGGGGCCGTGGCAAGCAGGGCGCGCAGGCGATCCACGTGAGTGGCATCGGCCAGGCTGATAAAGAGCTGCGCCGGGGGACGGCGCAAGAGACGATTCAATGTAACACGTAAGACAAGATTACCGGCGCAGCATAGGCAGCCGGGGGCGATGCGGTGTACCTGCGGCTGCCATACCGTCGGGTCACTTTCATCATACACCAAAGGAGAGTTACCGTCGGCCAAACCTTCCAGGATGATGGCGGTGGGGACGCCAGGCGACAAAACGGCCGCAATCGCGTGCTCACGCGCTGCGGCCGTCGGGCCGGTTACCAAGGTAGTCGGAGTCAAGCCTGGTTCTTTTTCGACAGCTTGCCGGGCTCCACGCCCAGTTGCTTCAGCTTGCGGTACAGGTGGGTGCGTTCCAGTCCGGTCTTTTCGGCCACGCGGGTCATGCTGCCGCCTTCGCGGCCCAGGTGGTGTTCGAAGTACATGCGCTCGAAGGCGTCGCGCGCTTCACGCAGTGGCAGGTCGAACGACAGGTTGAAGATCGGGTTGTCGCCGTTGACCGCACGCGCCATGCCCATATTGTGGGCTACCGGCTGTTGCGTCACCTGCGCCTGGCCAAAGCTGGTTTCCTCGACCGGCGCTGGCATCACCGGGCGGGCTGCCATCACCGGCGCTCGCACCGCTTCCTGTGCGCGGCTCAGGCCTGCCTGCACGGCTTTCAGCAGCTTTTGCATCGCAATCGGCTTTTCCAGGAAGTTCATGGCGCCGATGCGGGTCGCTTCCACCGCGGTGTCAATGGTCGCATGACCGGACATCATGATGACCGGCATGGTCAGCAAGCCATCGCGCTGCCATTCCTTGAGCAGCGTTACGCCGTCCGTGTCCGGCATCCAGATGTCGAGCAGGACCAGGTCGGGCGCCCCGGCGGCGCGCGCCTGGCGCGCCTGCTGGGCGTTCTCGGCCAGCGTTACCGCGTGGCCTTCGTCGCCCAGGATTTCCGAGAGCAACTCCCGGATGCCCATTTCATCATCAACTACGAGAATGTTTGCCATGTATCCCTTGCCCCTTCCCTCATTTTTATCGCTCTCTACGCAGGCATTCTATACCTGTCGGCGCGACAATGATTTTATTAGTCCAACAATATTATGCCAACTACACCGACGCCAACTTTAACAGCAAAATCAGCACCGACGCACCACTACTATCGTCACGGTTCTGGATATCGATCCGCCCCCCGTGTTCCTCGATAATCTTTTTCACCATCGCCAGGCCCAAACCGGTGCCCTTGGCCTT